>DBGFNI010000046.1:0-2668 GCA_048527645.1 Eubacteriales bacterium
GTTCTGATTGTCGCGGTAGGCAGTGCAACCGCGCTGGCTGTGTTCAGCGGGCAGACGCCGCAGACCGCATCCGACATCTCACCGCAGGAAGCCGAACAGCCTGTGCAAACACAGGCAGAGACAGCGGCACCCGTCATCCGCACATTGCAGGACGGCGAGGACGCAGAGGCAGCGCCCGCCGGGACGCCGGCAACAGAGGTGCCCCAGACACGCGTTGCCGCGGCGGCAGACGGCACACAGACGCAGATGACCTTTGTCAAGCAGGATCCGCAGATTGACGGCGCAATGCGCTATTTGTATCAGGATGCCAAGGGCGACACCTACCGTTTTGACGGTGCGGGCAATCTGGTCGGCTTTGAGCAAAAGGATTTTTGTTTTCAGCCAACCATTCAGTCCGCCCCCGCCGGAACACAGCCAATCTCTCAGGAGACTGCGGTGCAGATTGCAGAGCAGCACTGCGCGGCACAGTACGGCGCGGTATTCTCCGATTATACGCTGGACAGCGTGCACTTCAAGCAGGATACCGGAGGCTATTATATCTTCTTCTACGCCATGTGCGGTCCGGGCGATTTTGTGCGGTGCGGCGAATGCTCCGTCTCTGTTACGTTCGACGGTGATGTCGCATGGAGCGTGATGTCCGATGCGGCAGAGCAAGACGCATTCGATCTGACCGTGGCAGACAACGTGAACAAAGCGCAGATCGACGCGTTTGTTTTGCAGCAGGTGCAACAGATGTACGGCGACAAGCTGTACGATTATAAAACCGAATTCTATCGGCTCACCCGGACAGACAGCGGATATGCAATCGAGATCAGCATCTGCGCGCAGCTTGTATGGAGCAGTGGCGACACGCCGGTCAACGATTTCTGCAAATCGCTGTATTATGAAATCGCTTGATTTTAAGCGGTAAGCTTCCGTAACATTCATGCTTTTCCACCGTCCGCACAGCCGGGGATTGTCACAAAGCCCGTGCGCAACGGGTTATCCCGCGTGAAAAGCATCGAGCGCCGCCTCCTCCCTGCCGGGGGAGGCGGCGTCCTGTCAAGGGATAGCGCACAAAGGGCTGTCTTGCGGGATTTCGCACAGAGGCGCGGCGGCATCGGCGGTACCGCTTGAAAAAGTGTGAGAAAAAGTCAAAAAAGCCTTGACAAGCGCGGCACGTTGGGGTATAATAATACAGCTATCCGGCAAATGTATGGGAAAAACCCGCATCAATATGCCCCTGTAGCTCAGTCGGTAGAGCACTTGACTTTTAATCAAGGTGTCCGGGATTCGAGTTCCCGCAGGAGCACCAAAGCCCCGAATGCATTCGCATTCGGGGCTTTTTTACGCTGTGCAGGCGCAACGGCGCGCCAGTGCGCCCCGCAGGACTCTTTGCCGAACTCTTTTTTCAAATTCTTGGTCTCACGTCATTGACAAATGAACACTCGTATTTTGACAAAAAGGGGCAAACCGGTTGACAAAGCGCCCGCAATCATGTATAATATATATGTACCATACATATAATAAATGTTTATTTTGTTTCAGGAGGAACCTATCAACCATGAAAAGAATTCTTTCCTTTCTGTTAGTGGCGGTCATGCTCCTGTCTCTGCTGCCCGCATCCGTTTTGGCAGCTCCGGCAGACTATGAATACACCGTCGACGGCGGTGCGGCAACCGTGACTGCTTATAACGGCCCCGGCGGAGCCGTTGTCGTGGATGCCACACTGGGAGGCGCCCCGGTCACCGCTGTGACTTATTCTGTTTTCAGCGGCAATTCGGCGCTTACCGATATTACGCTGCCCGCAACCGTAACCGCCGTTGCTGAGCAGGGCTTCTTGAACTGTGCAAATCTCAAGAGCTTTTCCGTGCCGGAAAACAGCGTCATGTCTTCCGTCGGCAGCAACGCCTTCACCGCGTGCAAAAGTCTGACCGACGTCACGCTACCCGACACGCTGACCGACATCGGCAGCAGTGCGTTCTCCGGCTGTACCGCTTTGGAGCGCATCGAACTTCCCGATGCCGTTTCCGACCTCGGTTCCCTCACGTTCCAGAACTGCACCGCTTTGAAAAGCGTAAAGTTGCCCAACAACATCGACACGATCGTTTACGGGATGTTCAAGGGCTGTACCTCTCTGACGGATGTTGTTCTGCCCGCCGATGTGACCGCTATTGATTCCACTGCGTTCATGAACTGCTCCGCGCTGCAGTATCTGACCGTCGGTGAGCAGGTCACTTCCATCGCACCCGGCGCATTCTCCGGCTGCACCTCCCTGACCCTGCGCGTCAAGAAGGATTCCGCCGCACATGTCTACGCCGTGACCTACAACATTCCTTATATCACCAGAGACTGCGCAACCGAAGGCCATGTCACCTCCTCCGTTGTGCTGCGCGAGCCCACCTATTATCAGGAAGGCTCCCAGCAGGTCACCTGTGAATACTGCGATTACGACGAGATCCTGCCGATCCCGCGGAAGGACATCACCAAGGTATATGCCGACGTCACCCCCTCGCACTGGTTCTATGATGCGTCTTCGTTCTGCCTGGATCGCGGTCTGATCACCGGCGGCGGCAAGGCAGGCGACGGCAGCGGCAGAGAACTGTTTAAGCCTGATGCACAGACGACCCGTGCGCAGGTTGTGATGATTCTGTGGCGCTATGTCGGTTCTCCTGAGCCGACCGGCAAC
>DBGFNI010000047.1:0-7212 GCA_048527645.1 Eubacteriales bacterium
CATTTTACTCTTGTACAACTCTTTCGTTGTGTGCTTCTAAAAGGAATTGTCGAGATCTCTTTAAGACTGCTTTCGCAGCCTCTTTCTCTCGTCTGTTGTTCAATTTTCAAGGACCGTTCTCACTTCCCCCGCTTGGGGTCAGTGTTGTTATTATAGCACTGCGCGGGCTGCTTGTCAAGAGTTTTTTTGAATTTTCCCGAGATTTTTTTGGAAATATTTGGATATCCCACATCTGGTGCCGATGTCGAAAATGCTTTCCACATCTTGTAGTTTATTCTATCCAAAATGGGAAATAAAATACAATAACCGCCGAAAATTATTTTCCCACGCAAAAATGATGAAAGATATCATCCACAATCTGCTCGCTGACCTCTCTGCCATCCACTTGTCCGAGCGCGCCGAGTGCAAGCTCCAGATCCATCCCCGCGATATCCTGCGTAAAGCCCTGCCCCAGCGCCTCCTCCGCGCGCAAAACATGCTCCCGCGCCGTCGCCAGCGCCGCATACTGCCGCGCGTTGCTCACCACAGCCGCTGTATCATAGTCAATGGATGCATCCAGAAACAGCCGCTCTACCCGCTTGACGAGCTGCTCCTTCCCCGCGCCCGTCTGCGCGCTGATCTCCAGCGCCTGCGCCGCGATCTGCTCCGGCAGCACCGCCTCCCGCGGCAGATCGGATTTATTCACCAGATACACAACGGGGCTGTGTGCCTTTTCCAGATGTTCCAGCACAGCGTCATCCTCCCCGTCCCACTGGCGGCTCCCGTCAAAGACGGCAAGCACCAGCTCCGCCTCTGCCAGCGCCTCCAAACTGCGCGACACGCCGATTTTCTCCACCGCGTCATCCGTGTGCCGGATTCCGGCGGTGTCGGACAGACACAGCGCCACGCGGCCGGCCTGCACGGTTTGCTGTATCACATCGCGCGTCGTTCCCGGTACATCGGTCACAATCGCATGCTGACCGCCGCTCAGCGCATTGAGCAATGAGGATTTCCCCGTATTCGGCTTTCCGACAATCGCGCAGCGCACGCCCTGCCGGATTGCGCGGGCGCCCCGATGGCTTTCCAGCAAAGTGTCCAACTCCCGCCCTGCCTGCGCGATTTCCCGTGCAAGCTGCTCCGTGCTCAACTCCTCCAGATCCTCGTCCGGGAAATCAATGTACGCATAGGTGCTGCTGACAGCGTGCCGCAGTCTTGCATCAATCGCCTCAACCGCTTTTGTCAGCCTGCCGCGTGCCGCGCTGCCTGCCATGCGCAGCTGCGCGTCGTTTTCCGCGTCGATCAGATCAATCACCGCCTCCGCCTCGCTGAGCGACAGCTTGCCGTTGCAGAACGCGCGCTTAGAAAACTCACCCGGTCCCGCCGGAGCGGCGCCTGCAGCGAATACCGCCTGCAAAACGCGCTGCGTCAGCAAAATGCCGCCGTGGCAGGAAAGCTCCACGGTATTCTCCCCCGTAAAGGAGTGCGGTGCGCGAAAGACAGTCGCCATGCCGTCGTCAATTACGCGCCCCTCCGAATATATTTCTCCCCACACGGTCCGGTTGCTCTCCGTCTGACCCAGCGTTTTCCCGCTGCCGGGAAAGAAAACCTTTTCCGCGACGGCGACCGCGTCCGTCCCGCTGATGCGAATGACCGCGATGCCGCCTCTGCCAAACGGCGTAGAAACCGCCGCGACTGTTTCTGTACTGTTGATCAATTTCTCACTCCGTCCCGTATCGCGTCAAACCAGCTTGCGTGCACGCAGGCTGCGCGCGTCCTCCCGGCGGGTATTCTGATTGCAGAAATCCCACTGCAAAACGCCGTCCCGCTCCGACAGCTCCCATTCCTCCGGATAGACGGAAGAAAGGAACCGCACGCCGATCCGAAGCGTACCTGCTCCGTCTGTCCCCCAGCACGCGGCAAGCCGAACGCACTCCACGTCCTCATCGCGCAAGCGCCCTAAAAGCTTCGGCGTAAGTTTTTTCATCCATACTGTGTTCTCCGCATATGCACCGTTTCCGCAGCGAAGCATCTGCTGCGTTGTCCCGTCGGAAATTTGCAGACACAGCGTGCCGTCCGCCTCCGGCTGCACCCGCAGCTGCGTCCACCCGAAGGCGTTTTCTTCAAACCGATAGATGCCGGGCGCGATGGGAACGGGCTGTGCCGACGCAGGCAGCGGCGCATATACCACCGGTTCTGCGGGCTGCACATCGTCAAACAGTTCCTCCAAAAGCGTGCGGGACTGCCGCATGGCAACGCCCATTTCTTCCATATATCCCTGCAGTGCCACCACGGCACGCTGCGCGGGATAAACCAGACACAGCTGACCCAAAGCCCCGTCTCCGCGGAAGCCGTCCGGGTAGCAGCGCCACCAATGCAAGCCGTATCCGTTGGAAAAATCGGAGTCATGATATCCGTTCCAGGACTGCTCCGAAGTTGCCAGACGCACCCAGTCCGCCGACAGGATTTGTCTGCCTTCCCACTGTCCTTGCTGCAAATACAGCCTGCCCAGCTTCAGAATATCGTCCAGATTTGCGCGCAGTCCCGCGCCGGCGACGGCGTGCCCGTCTGCGGTGCCGCACCAGCGCATTTGCTCCATGCCCAGCGGATAAAACAGGCGGCACTCCATAAAATCCATCAGCGACATCCCGGTCAGATGCGTCACCACAGCGCCCAGTATACAGGACGCCGCCGTGCTGTACCGCTGCGGGCAGCCGGGCGCGCCGTAATCCAGCGGGTGCTGCAAAAACGCTCTGACAACATCCGTCGTTTCGATCATCTCCGGCAGAATGCAGCCGCTGTGCCCGGTGCTCATCGCAAGCACATGCCGCAGCGTCATCTTCTCCGCGCCGGGCGCAACGGGATAGTCGATGCGGTCCCGGAAAATATCAACGATTTTATCCTGCAAATCCACCAATCCGTCGTCATACAAGAAGCCGATGGCGGTGGAGGAAAAAATTTTGCTCAAGGAGTGAATTTCCCGCTTGTCCGTGCAATGATACGGCGCAGCCGCCACGCGCAGCAGCTGCTTGCCGTCCTTCCAGACGGCAAGCGTATGGATTTCTCCGCCGTCCGGCGCGTTTTTCACGCGGTCAAAATAAGTACGCACCGCGCCGGGGTTTATTCCCGGTGCAAAAAAGTCGTCATTCCAATGCTTACTTTGCTGTGTCATGAAAGCTACCGATCCTTTTTTGTTCACTGATTACCATTATTATAATATACTTTCCAACCCCCGTCAAGAGCGGGAAGTCTTGCCGCCGCAGACAGACGCACACAGTAGAAATGCGCCTTTGCCGCGCGGGCACAGGCGCATTTTTCCGAATTGCATCAGTCTACTTTTGAATCTGCGGCATCCATCGCTTTCTCAACAGCGTCTGCCACAGTGTCCATCACCTTTTCCGCCGTGCCTTCAATCAGTTCAATCACACCCTGATCTGCCAGTGCGGGGATAGAGGGGTCGATCGGCAGCTTGCCCAAAACGGGAATGCCGTGTTCCTGTGCGGCCTGCTGTACGTGGCTTTCACCGAAGATGTGAAGCTGCTTGCCGCAGTCGGGACAGGTGAAATAGCTCATATTTTCGATGATGCCCAAAACCGGGATGTTCATCATCTTCGCCATGTTCACCGCCTTGGAAACGATCATGGACACCAGCTCCTGGGGACTGGTCACAATCACAATGCCGTCCAGCGGCAGCGACTGGAACACCGTCAGCGGCACATCCCCCGTCCCGGGAGGCATATCCACAAACATATAGTCCACATCGCCCCAGATCACATCAGTCCAAAATTGCTTGACCGCGCCGGCGATCACAGGACCGCGCCACACAACAGGCGCCGTCTCCTCCTCCAGCAGCAGATTGATACTCATCACTTCAATCCCGGTCTTGGTTTGCACCGGGAGAATCCCCTCCTCGGTGCCGCTCGCCTGACCGTGCAGACCGAACGCCATCGGCACAGAGGGTCCGGTGATATCCGCGTCTAAAATCGCGCATTTCTTTTCCCGGCGGTTCATCGCAACCGCCAGCAAAGAGGTCACCATAGATTTTCCGACGCCGCCCTTTCCGCTGACAACGCCGATGACATGTCGGATGTCAGAATGGGGATTGGCAGGCTCCAGCAGGCTCTGCGGCTCCTGACGGGAGGAGCAGCTCTCCTTGCAGGAAGAGCAGTCATGCGTACATTCACTCATTTTTTCACACTCCGGTCCGCCTGCGCGGACCGCTCCTTTTGCTTCAAGTTTTTTCCTGTTTATTATATTCCCTTTTTTCAGTTTTTTCAATACCTTTTTCGTGATTTGCTAGGGAAAGATGCATTGATACGGAAACAGCCCCCTGCAAAACGAAAAACGAAACAACGCCGCCGCGTTTAGTTCTGCGGGACAATCGCGTCCTGCATCAGCAGCGGATAAGCAAAAAGGCAATCCGCCTCCAGATCCGTTTTGTGCATGGATACGGCATGCACCGTGTTGTTTTCATATGTGGTATAATAATAGATACCTTTGTCCGTGTTGCAGCAGGAGGTGTAAACCGTGATCTCATATTTCCCGCCGCCCAAATGCGCGCATCCGCGCGGCTGCTGCACCGTGCCGAGAATATGGAAAAACTGGTTGACGCTCTCCCCCTCTCCGGGTCCCGCCACAGAATTACACCGGGCAAACGCCGCCCGCACAAAGCGGGAAACAGAAGAAAGGTCGCCCGGCAGCCCCATCGCGCCCATACCCTTGCAGTAGGGGGCAAGCGGCAGCGCCGGGTCAAAGCGGTTTTCCGGCGGCTGCGCGCTGAGAATCATATAATTGGACAAATTGGTCATTTGATAGTCAAACGGCGGGTTGTTGGTGAGCACGCCGGCGGGATTGTCGAACAGATGCTGCCCGCTCTGTGTGATCTCCAGTGTCATTGCGCGCGTCCGATCACACAGCATCCAATGCAGCGTTGCGGCGGGCATGTCCGCGCGAAACGCATCGTTTGTCACGTTCGTTTTTTCCAACAGCTGCACCGCCTGCTCCACCGTTTCGCACTGCCCCAGCACCCAGGGAATCAGCTCAAACACCGCGACATTGTGCATCTCCGGCTTTGCCGAAGAAAAGCAGGCATAGCCGGGAAAATTCAGCCCCGCCATGCTCAGCCCCGCCTCGTTTGTCGCTTCATAATATAAAGGATAATCCTCGCATACCGTCGCCATGCCGATCATGGCATAATGCGTCTGCTTCGTTTCTTCCCGCCGAAAAGAGAACGGAAACCGGCGCGGCGTCACCACCACCTGCTCCGCGTAAGAATATTCAAGATCCAAGGTTCTGCCGAAATAATGATCTTCTGTCTGATAAGAAACCGCTGTGCACATTCTGATATTCCTCCCTGTTTTTTATCCTTATCATTGTCTGTTCCCGCATGATTATACCGAAAGGGGGCGCACACCGTTCCGATTTTTACGCGCAAAAGAGATCCCGTTTTTTCACCGAATGCATCTCTCTTCCTCCTGCGCCGCTTTCCCCGTCGGGAAAAGTGAAAACCGGTCGCACGCAAAACTGCAGTGCAACCGGTCGATCATACGGAACGGAAGAACAACTCCGCTTAGACACCATCGCTTTGCGCCTTTGTCTTTCGGTTAGTTTGCCAAATCGGTCTGTTCAATTTTCTTATAGCACAATTTACAAAAAATGTCAACCCCCGCCGAAAAAATTGCGCGCGCCGTCGCAGGAACTTTTCATTGTTAACATTAATTGTTCATATTTTGACAGTAGAATAGAATTGGTGAAAAAAACGACGTTATTCGACGGCTTTCTGCCGGAAGCGGCACACTTCTCGACAGTTTTTCTGTTTCCCCGCCGAAGAGGGTGACATAAGCCCCAAACGCAATGAAAAAGCAGTTCAAAGGAAGGTGAGAGGAAGGCTATGAATCGCACAACACGACTCCGCAAGGTTGCCATGGTATGCTATACCGTCGCAGCGGTCGCATTTATCGTTTTTCTCGCCTTTGTCATGTTCGGAGAAAAAATCTCCGTATACGAAGCACGGCCGGATCACTCCTATGACGTCATTGACCCTGCCGACCGGCAGGAAGTGGAAGATCCCGGCGCGCCCTGCGGCATGCACACCGAATTTCTCTGGACGCTGCCGCAGGTTGAGCCGGGCGATACGTGCCTGGCGTTTTACACCGTTCATCACAATGTGGAAGTCTATCTGGACGGGGAACTGGTTTACAGCCTTGCACCGGACGCAAAGAACCGCCTCACGCGCTCTCCGAGCAGCAACTGGGTCACGGTCACGCTGTATCCCCGCGATTCCGGCAAAAACGTGCGCGTTGTTGCCACGCCGGTATATGAAGCGGTCAGGGATCGTGCGTTCTCCTTTTATGTCGGGTCCCATTCCGCAATTCTTCTGGATTTGTTCAAGGCGGATTTGCCGCAGCTGGTGCTCGCCTTTTTCTGCATACTGCTTGGGCTGTGCATAATTATCGTTTCGTTGGTGATGCTGCTGCAAAAGAATTACACCATGATGGAAACCCTTTATCTGGGCAACTTCGCAGTGGTGCTGGGCATCTGGCGCATCACCGACACGCGCTTTTCGCCGATCCTGTTTTCGCATAGCACGCTGGCGCTCGGATATATCACCATTGCCATGCTGTTCATCGGCTGTGCGCCGCTGCTGCTTGCCGTCAGCTACCGTTTTTCCGAGCAGAAACGAACGCCAATGCTGTATACCTCAATTTTCGTGTCCGTCACGGCGCTGGCGGTGCTGATTCTGCAGATCTCGGGGTTTGCCGAGCTGCGGGAAATCCTGACGCTCAGTCATGTCCTGATTGTACTCTCCGCAGCGGTGCTGCTGATCACTGCCGTCACGCAGGGAGCGCAGAACAAAATCCGCAGAAACCGCCGTTCGACGGTGTTTTTCGCGCTGCTCTTTGCCGTATGCGCCGTTTCCGACATCATTTTCTTCTACCGCAAGAACAGTTCGTCCGGCATCATGTATATGATCGTCGCGATCATCCTGTACACCGGCTTTGTCTTCATTCAGAGTCTGTATGAAATCAATCAGCGGGTCTACACCGACGCGCAAACCGGCTTGTTCAACAAAAACCATTGGTCCAAGCTGACACATCACGCCCCGGGGACCGATCCCATCGCCGTCATCATGCTCGATCTCAACCGCCTGAAGCACACCAACGATACCATGGGACACGAGGCGGGCGATAAAATGATTCAGTCCTTCGCCAGTATTCTGCGCAGCACCATCCCGTC
>DBGFNI010000048.1:0-5735 GCA_048527645.1 Eubacteriales bacterium
CAATATGGCAGAAAAAAAGAACAAACGGATGCCGGTTTTGCTGATTCTGTGTGCGGTGTTCCTGCTGCTTCTCGCCGGCTTTTTCGCGGCGAAGCAGTGGGGCGACACCGCGCAGAAGGAGCAAGCCCCATCGCAGACGGTCTTGAACATTCCCTCCAAATCCGTCACGGCAATCAGCTATGCCGATCGGGAAAGCGACATCTCGATGTCCTTTCAGCTGGATGAGGATACCTGGCGGTGGACAGAGGACGAAAACATGCCGGTCAAGCAGTCGCAGATGACCTCCATGCTTTCACAGATCACGGTGCTCACAGCGCCCGTGCGCGTTTCCGACCCCGGGGACGCCGCGCAGTACGGCCTGGAAGAGCCGCTGTTCACCTATACGCTGCAATACACCGAGGAGGGCAAAAGCCGCACCGCGGTGCTGTGGCTCGGCGTCAAAAACACCTACGCCGGCGAAAACTGCCGGTATATGAAATTTACCGACCGCGACGAGATTTATCTGGTCAAAGACACTGTCACGGAATACTTTGAAAACACAAAAGAGGATTGGCTGGACACCGAGGTGCTGCCGGGCCTTGGCGAAAGCGGCATGCAGAGCGCCACGCTGGCACAGGACGGCGCCGAACGCACCGTCACCGACGCGGTGACGCTATCCAAGCTCTATGCGCTGTATGACACGCTGAGCGAGGATCGGTATTATCGCTACTACACCGATGAGAGCGTTTTGCAGCAGGCAGGCATCACCGAGGACGCCCCCGTGCTGTCTCTCACCTATACGCAGCAGGTTGCCGTGTCGGCAGAGGAAAACATCACGGACAATACAACTGTGGAAAAGAAGTTTACCGTGCAGCTTGTTTTGGGCGGTGAGGTGAAGGACGAAAACGGCGGCACCGTCCGCGCATATCGCATCGCGAACACCAAAGGGGAATATCTGGATTTTATTTATCAGATGGATCTGAATACCTATGACGGTCTGCTCGCCTGCTTTTCCTGATTGCAATCAAATACAATTCACCGGGGCGCCGGGAGGAAACATGTTTTTCTCTCGGCGCCCCGCCTGTATGTATCAAGCCGCTCCCGATGCGTCGGAAAGCGCGCCGTGCGGCGTTTTGTCCGCTTTTTGCTTTCTCGCACCGGCGCCGACAGATCGGTTTTGCCGGCGGTGCTTTTTCTGCCTGCCCGACTTCTGTTGTTATTGCAACAATAAAGCCGTGCGCAAACGCGTTTGCCCACGGCTCGTTTTTTGTTCCGGCATGCTTTACGGCTGCACCGCAAGCGCCGTGCCCGGATAATAATGGGACAGGATCGCACGGTAATCCCAGCCTGCCTCCGCCAACCGCCGCGCGCCCCATTGGCTCATGCCCACGCCGTGTCCGGCGCCGTATACCGTCAGACGGTAGACGCCCGCGGCATCATCCCGTTCCACCCGCACATCCGTGCTGCGCAACGAGAGCGCCGCACGTACCTGTGTGCCGCTGTATGTCTGCTCTCCCACCGTGATGCGCTCCAAGCGCCCTGCCCCGTCATAAAAGGTTTCCAAAGCGCCGGTGCCGAACTGCTCCTCCCACGCCGAAAACGCAATTTCCCTTTCGCTGACAAAGCCGGGGATATCCTCCTGCTCCGGCGTGGTGACACTCACAAGATACGGCACCTCCCGTCCCCAGACCTGCGCGGCAGAGGCGGTTGTCCCGCGCGACATGGCGTGAAAAACCGCGTCAATCACACTTCCGTCATAGGTGAGAACCTGTCCGGCGGTTGCCTGCACGGCCTGCAAAACCCGTCGGTAAAAATCCGTGCCCTTCTGCTCTCCCCACGTCTGCACTGCCTGCTCCGGCGTCTTCGCCGCCAGACAGTGGGCGCTGTCCGTGCAGATCTGCGCCTGCGGCGCCTGGGCATGCCGCTCCTCTGCCTGATGATACAACAGATAGGTACGCGCGGCGACGGCCGTTGCACGCAGCGCTTCGCCGTCAAAGCCGGGAGAAAGCTCGCCCATGACCGCCCAGGCAACAAATTCCTCCTGCGCGACAGTCACGCTTGTGTTTGTCCCGCAAAGAAGAACGCAAACGCTTGCCGCGGGCTGCAAGCCGGCGTCGGCTGACCCGCCATCCCCCGCATCGCGCCCCGCCTGCACCGATTCGTTGGGTGCCGCTTGCTGCTGCGCGGGTGTGGTGTCGCCGAACGCGCGGGGAAAATACACCGCGCAGATCACACAGCATATCAACACCGTGCCGAACAACACCGCGTAATAAAACAGCGCCTTTGTCATGCTATCTTCCCTCCCCGGTTTCTCGCCCTCTGCTTTGCAAAAGCCGTTTTTCCGGCACGGGTACACCCCGCCGCCGCAAAACGCGGAATCAAAACAGCCCGCCGGGAATCGATCGGGACAACCGAGCACGCAACAACTGCCTGCCTCCCGCTCCGCGCAAACGGCAAAATGCTCCGGATATCCTATTTTATCCCGAAAACAGGAAAATTATACCGGGAAATGTGTTTTACTGTGCGTCCTGCTTCGGTGCCTGCGGCGCTTGCGCTGCCTGTTTGTGCTTTCCCTTTTTGCCACGGCGGAGCAAGGCGCGTACAAGCAGCACGACAAGCGTCACGGCAACGGCGAACAGCACCAGATAGGGAAGGCCGGCAATCACAAAAACAAATGCATTCTGTACGCTCTGCCCGATCTGATAAAGATTCTCGCCAAGGTCGGTGCGGATTCTTGCCCAAACGCCGGTTTCTTCCTTCGCGCTCTCCCGCTGTACCTCCTGCAAATATACCTCCACCGTGTCATACGCCACCTGGTTCTCCATCGTGCGCAGCGTGGATTCATAGGATTCCAGCTGATAATTGACGTCGGAAAGCGCCGCCTGCACGGACATGATGCTCTCCACGCTGTCCGCCCGCTCCAGCAATGCAAGCAGGCTCTCCTGCTCGGCACGAAGCGCCTTGATGCGGCTCTCCGTGTCTACATAGGAAAGTGTGACGTCCTCCGTGCGCGCAGAGGAGGAGAGGATATTGGCGACGGTGCCCGCCTGCTGCAAAAACCGCTCCCGGTTTTCCGTCGGGATCCGCAGCGTATAGGATGCCGACCGCGAAAACTGTTCTTTTTCACCGTCCGTTGCGGCGTATTCCACATAGCCGCCCAGCGCGCCGGTCTGCTCCTCCAGCGTTTTTACGCATTCATCGAACGCCGTGCTTTCCATTTGCAGCGTCACGGTCGTAACCAGCTTGCGCGTGTTTTCCCCGACTTGCACGGGCTGCTCCTTTTGCACCGTTCCGGATGCCGCATCCCCGTCCGCAAGCAGACCGTACAGCCCTGTTTCGTCTTTGTATTCCAAATACTCCGTGTCCGCGGATAAATGAGCACTGTCCGCGGATGATTGCGCGCTGTTGCTTTCCTTGGATGTGTCGCCGCAAGCTGTCAGCGCCATGCAAAGCACCGCCGCCAGCATAAGCAGTACGAGCATTTTGCCCGCCTTCCCGGCTTTTCTGTTTTTTGCTCTGTTTTCATCGTGTTTCATCATTCTTTTTCCTCCCTCCGCGATACCCGCGGTAAGCCTTGCTGTGAATCCGGAGAAGCGCGCTTGGCGCGCACAGCCGTTGCACCCGCTGAAGTCTGGCGCCGCCCGGTGCCGCGATTGTTCCGTTTTCTGTCCCTTTAGACGCAGATCACTTCCAAAAGTTCCCGGTGCGCAAATATTTTTTTGCAGCATGCCTTCGTGCCGCAAAACCGCCGCTTTCAGAAAGGTCTTGCAATCTTTGTGCCGCAGTGCTATAATATCATTGTAATGATACTGAATAAGAGAGGGCATCCCCATGAGCGTGATCATACCCGAGCATTATGAAAATAAGCTGACTATCCGCCAGATGGAAGTCGCAATCAAAAAAGTGAAGGACTTTTTCGAGCGGGATCTTGCGATTCAGCTCAACCTGACCCGTGTGTCCGCCCCGCTGTTTGTCAGACGGGACACGGGACTGAACGATACGCTCAACGGCGTGGAGCGCCCGGTTTCCTTTGATATCAAAAACGAAACAGGCGAATATGAAATCGTTCACTCGCTGGCAAAGTGGAAGCGCATGGCGCTGCGCGATTACGGCTTTTCGCACGGCGAAGGGCTGTACACCGATATGAGCGCAATCCGGCGGGACGAGGAGCGGGACAATCTGCACTCGTGCTATGTCGATCAGTGGGACTGGGAGCGCATCATCTCCCGGGAAGAGCGCAACGTCGAAACGCTGAAAAGCATGGTGCGCCGCGTATATCGGGCGCTTCGCCACACGGAATTCTACATCCACGAGGACTACGGCTTTTCCCATGCCCGCCTGCCGGAGGATATCTTTTTCATCACCACCCAGGAGCTGGAGGATCGGTATCCCGACAAGACGCCCAAGGAGCGGGAAAATCTGATCGCGCGGGAAAAAGGCGCAGTGTTTGTCATGCAGATCGGCGGCGTGCTCAAAAGCGGTCAAATGCACGACGGGCGCGCGCCCGACTATGACGACTGGTCGCTCAACGGCGACATTATCGTATATTATCCCGTGCTGGATATGGCGTTGGAGCTCTCCTCCATGGGCATCCGTGTCGACGAGGAGGCGCTGTTGCGCCAGCTGAAGATCCGGGGCGTGGAGGAGCATGCCGCACTGCCCTTCCAGAAAGCGCTGTTGGCGCATGAGCTGCCGTACACCATCGGCGGCGGAATCGGACAAAGCCGCATCTGCATGTTCTTTTTGCAGTGCGCCCATGTTGGTGAGGTACAGGCAAGCGTCTGGAGCGAGGAAGACCGCGCGATCTGCGCCGCTCACGGCATTCGCTTGCTTTGATGCGTCACGCCGCATCGGATGCAAGCCGTTGCCCAAACAAACACAATTTTACGCCCCATGCCACGGTACCGCTCTCAAAACAGGAGGTAACAGGATGCAACGGAAATCATTTACGGCGCTGTTGACCGCATTATTGCTGCTGTTGCTGCTGTATTGCCCGGCATATGCGTTGGGCGAGCTGGATCCCGGCGACAAGCCGGGCGGTGATGAGGGCAATATTGATTTTGACGATCTCAACCCCTGGGACAATCCGTTTTGTGATGTGCAGGCGGACGACTGGTTTTATCCCTCGGTCAAAGACTGCTATCAGAATCATCTTTTTGACGGCGTCGCGGCAGGCTTTTTCGCGCCGCAGGGCACCATGACGCGCGCCATGGTCGCACAGGTGATCTGGCGGCAGGCGGGCGCGCCCGCGCCGACGGACGAAAACCCCTTTCAGGATGTCGATAAAGACAGCTGGTACGGCAGTGCCGTGCTCTGGGCATATCAGAACGGCATCGTGAACGGCGTCAGCTCCTATCAATTTGCCCCGAACAAAGCAATGCGCCGCATCGATCTGGCGCTGCTGCTGTATCGTCGGGCGTGCGCAATCGGCGCTGTGGATCCGGCGGCATACGCAGACGCAACAGAATGGCAGGCCTTCCCGGATGCCGACGCCGTGCCCGCCTATGCGCAGTCTGCTGCGCGATGGGCGGTGCGAAGCGGTGTTCTGCAAGGCTCTGACGGCTTTTTGCTACCCAATGTTTTTGTGAATCGCGCGCAGGCGGCGACCGTATTTTCCCGCATGGAAGCTATGCGGGAAGCGGCAAATGAAACATAATTTTGTTTTTTCTGCGCGGCAGGGTAACTCCTGCCGCGCTTTTTATTTTTTTTACACAGCGGGAGAAAAATATTTACATAAACTGCAATTTTCTTTTTCA
>DBGFNI010000049.1:0-3068 GCA_048527645.1 Eubacteriales bacterium
CAAATTTTTTCTTTTGCATACATACGGAGGAATTCAAAATGGCAGAGAAAATCAGAGTTGGCATCATCGGATGCGGCGGAATTGCAAACGGTAAGCACCTGCCCGGATTGCGGGAGTGCCCGGATGCGGAAATGGTTGCGTTTTGCGATGTGATCGAAGAACGCGCAAAGGATGCTGCTGAAAAGTACGGTACGCCCGATGCAAAGGTTTACACCGATTACAAGGAGTTGCTGAAGGATGAGAGCATTGATGTGGTTCACGTTCTCACGCCGAACCGCGCACACAGCTATATCACGGTGGATGCTCTGGAGGCGGGCAAGCACGTAATGTGCGAAAAGCCCATGGCGATCAACTCTGCCGAAGCAAAGAAGATGCTGGATGCTGCTGCACGCACCGGCAAAAAGCTGAGCATCGGTTATCAGAACCGTCAGAGAGCCGACGCACGTCTGCTCAAGAGGGAAGCTGATCAGGGACGTTTCGGCAACATTTATTATGCAAAGGCGCATGCTATCCGCCGTCGCGCGGTGCCGACCTGGGGCGTGTTCCTCAATGAATATGAGCAGGGCGGCGGTCCGCTGATCGATATCGGTACACACGCGCTGGATCTGACGCTGTGGACCATGAACAACTACAAGCCGAAATACTGTGTCGGTACAACCTACAAGGCACACAATGCGGATCCGGTCAGCGAGCAGGGCAACGAATGGGGTCCATGGAATCCGGATATCTTCACGGTGGAGAGTTCTGCCTTCGGCTTTGTCGTGATGGAAAACGGCGCGACGATCGTGCTGGAATCCTCCTGGGCGCTGAACTCTCTGGATGTGCGCGAAGCAGAAACGACCGTGATCGGCGACAAGGCCGGCGGCGATATGGTCGGCGGCAAGGTTCGCATCAACGGCATTGAAAACGGCTATCAGTATGTTCAGGATATCTCGATGAGCGGCGGCGGTAACGTCGCGTTCTATGAGGGTGTGGGTGATGAGCCGCCGCACGTGCGCGAGGCAAAGCTCTGGATCAAGGCTGTCAAGGAAGACACCGAGCCCTTTGTCAAGCCGGAAGAGGCTTATGTTGTGACCCGTATTTTGGAAGGCATTTATGAAAGTGCCAAGACCGGCAAACCCTACTATTTTGAATAATGACCGAATCGGAAGATAAGGAAAGGAGCGTAACACGATGGAATTAGGTGTATTGACCAATCTGTATGGTGACAAGTCTCTGGACGAGGTACTGGGTTATCTGTCCTCTCTGGGGGTAACGATGGCAGAAATCGGCTGCGGTGGCTACCCCGGCAAGGCGCATTGCGACCCGGAAAAACTGCTTGCCGACGAAAAGGCTTTCGCGGAATTTGTGGATACATTCAAGCGTCACAACATGAAGATTTCCGCGCTTTCCTGTCACGGCAACCCGGTGCATCCCAACAAAGAGATTGCAAAAGGGTATCATGACGATTTTGTCAATGCAATTTTGCTTGCAGAAAAGCTGGGGATCGATACCATCGTCGGCTTCAGCGGCTGCCCCGGTGACAGCGAGACCTCTCAGCTGCCGAACTGGGCGACCTGCGCATGGCCGGATGACTATTTGCAGGTTTTGGACTATCAGTGGAATCAGGTGCTGATTCCTTATTGGAAGGACATGGTGAAATTCGCCAACGCCCACAATGTTACCAAGATCGCATTTGAAATGCATCCCGGCTTTTGCGTGTACAATCCCGAGACGTTGATGCGTCTGCGTGAGGCGGTCGGTCCGACCATCGGTGCAAACCTGGATCCTTCTCATCTGATCTGGCAGGGCGTGGATCCCGTGGCGGCAATCCGCTATCTTGGTGACGCGATTTATCACTTCCATGCAAAGGATACCAAAATTGATCCGATCAATACCGCGCGTACCGGTGTGCTGGACACCAAGCATTACAGCGACGAGATCAACCGTTCCTGGGTGTTTCGTGCAGTCGGCTACGGCAACGGACTCGATTATTGGCGCGACATTGCCAGTGCGCTGCGCCTGGTCGGCTATGACAAGGTGATGAGCATTGAGCATGAGGACAGCCTGATGAGCATTGACGAAGGACTGGAAAAAGCAGTTGCCTTTCTCAAAGACGTTATCATTTTTGAGCCGAAACCCGGCACAATGTCCTGGGCATAACGCAAAAAAAGAAGCAGAACCGCGTGTTCTGCTTCTTTTTTCTCTGAAAATCTGCCGCCCTGCGACGGTTATGCTTCGGTCACTTTCCCGATGAGAAGATAGCGTTTGGTGCTGTCATGATTGGCGCAGGTGGACAGTATCAGCAGCCTGTCATCCGCACGGACGGTGACGTCAGCGGAAAAGGTAGACTGCGCCCGACTGTTTTTTATGAGATCGTCGAGCGTTTCCGGGTCAGCGGGCTGCTGATAGATGGCGGCATCCTGCGCGACAATTACACCGGCACACAGCGCAATCTTGAAGTTCTTTTCCGGCGTCAGGAACCAAATGACCGGGTGCGCCGCGTAATATGCGTCGTCGTAATCGGGCAGCGTGCCGAACATGGAGTTGTCATCCATGTTGTGACCGTAAATGATGGTGCAGGGCTCTTCGCATAGCTGACGGTTGCGGTAATCGGCGAAGAGCGTGCCGCTGACAAGGCTGTTGCCGTCAATATCGCGGCGCAGATAATAGTCATTGTCATCTGCCTGCACAACCGGGTAATTGATCGGCGTCCCCTCGCAATACAGCCATCCCACAACGTCGGGATACTGCGCCTGCAAAGCCGCAAAGTCCACTTGAATGATACCGGTTTCAGGGGTCTTTTCGCTGTCGCTGCTGTTTTCTTTGTTGCTTTCGCCGGTTTTGTGCGGGGCTGCGGCAACATAGCGGTCCTGTAGGTCGGTATATAGCTTGTCTGCCTTGTGATAGCGGAACAGGATTCGGATCAGATTTGCGGCGGAAAAGAGAAAGACCGCAGCGAAAATACAGATCAATACCGTGCTGACCGTTTTTTTTGCTTTCATGAAATGCCTCCGATTCTTGTGTTACAGTATTATTCTAACAGACCCGGCAGTGCTTGTCAACAAAATTTCTCGGTAAGTGAAAAG
>DBGFNI010000050.1:0-2659 GCA_048527645.1 Eubacteriales bacterium
GAAACAGAGCCCGGGGTGTCCAGCAGAATGAAGTCATACGTTCCCGCTGCTGCCGCCTGCGTCAGCGTCTGTGCGAACACTTCCGGCGCGGGGAGCGCGATGGGGAAGGGGGGGGCGGCGACAAACGTCAGCCCCGGTACGCGCGGATGCTCTTGCGATGCCTCAGACAGCGTGATCTGCCCGGACAGCACATCGCCCATGTGATACATGACGCTGTCTTCCATATGTAAGAGCAGATCCAGGCAGCGGTTGTCCATATCCAAATCGATTGCCAACACCCGTTTACCGCTTTGCGCCAGCGTCAGCGAAAGGTTGGCGCACACCGTGGATTTGCCCACGCCGCCCTTGGCGGAGGTGATCATGATGATCTTCGCCGGCTCGTAGTGCTGTGCGTCAAACACGGAGGTATCCATGCGTTTCTCCTTTTTCGCAATTTTGCGGATGAAACCGATACGGAATTACTTTATTTATTCTACCACAGCAACGGCCTTTTTGTCAACGGCTTTTCACACAAAAGGACGCCGAATTTTAAACGGAACATCAACAAAAAAAGGGGTGACAAAGCACGAAAAATGTGGTAAAATCAATTAGAAACCGTTGGACTGCGCTCTGAACGGAACAATGCCGCTGCGTGCTGCCTGTCCCACGCGGAGCGCAGAGGGACATACGGGCTGCCGCAAAGGGGTGAAAAAATGTCGGAAGAGGAATGTGTGCTGTGTCCCAGAAAATGCCATACACATCGCAATGAGGCGATCGGCTTTTGCGGTGCGGGAGCGGATATTCGCGCTGCCCGGGCAATGCTGCATTTCTGGGAGGAGCCCTGCATCAGCGGCAGCGCCGGCGCGGGCGCCGTGTTTTTCAGCGGCTGCCCCCTGCGCTGTATTTTCTGTCAAAACCGCGCGATCTCACAGCAGGCGGTCGGAAAGACGGTGTCTGTCGAGCGGCTTGCCGGGATTTTTCTCCGCCTTGCCGAACAGGGCGCGCAGTGCATTGATCTGGTCAGCGCCACGCCTTATGTGCCGCAGGTGATTCGCGCGCTGGACCGTGTTCGCGACCGGCTGAATATTCCCGTGGTGTATAACACAGGCGGCTATGAGCGTGTGCAGACGCTGCGCATGTTGCAGGGCTATGTGGATGTCTATCTGCCTGACTTCAAATATGCAGACAGCGCGCTTGCACAGCGGTATTCCGGCGCGCCGGATTATCCCGCGGTTTGCCGCGCGGCGCTGCGCGAGATGGTGCGGCAGACGGGGCCGTATCGTCTGGATGACACCGGCAGGCTTGTGCAGGGCACGATGGTGCGGCACCTGGTGCTGCCCGGCTCGCGGCACGATTCGATTGCCGTTGCGGATGAATTGGGCGCATCGTATACGCCGCAGCAGATTCTGGTCAGTGTGATGCGGCAGTATACGCCGCCGCACCTGCCGCTGCCGTATTCATCGCTCAATCGCCGGTTGACAACCTTTGAATATGAGAGTGTGTGCGACCGGTATCGGCATTTCGGCTTTTCGGGGTATTTTCAGCAGGCGCAGTCGGCACGGGAGGAGTACACACCGGAGTTTGACTTTTCCGGGTTGTAAGGGCAGACCGCAATTGTAAAGGAATCGAAAATCCTTTCGGCAAAATCTTGTGTTCGGCACTTTCGTATGATATAATAACCTCACGAAATAGTTACTAAATCAAAGATTTAGACTATTTCGGAGAACATTGAATGACTAAAAGTTAAAATGCGTTGCATTTTAATTGGTGCTGTCGCACCATACAAGGCTTCGCCTTGCTTTTATGATATAATGTCTATTGTGGTCCGCCGCGGCATGTGGCGGTCGGAACATGTTGTGCAGGGCTTTGCCGGAAAATCTTGTGAAAAGTGGGTCTTTCATTCACTTCTAAAAAAACCGCTCTGATTCATAGGATGTACTACATCGGACAAGAAGAGAGGAAAACAGAATGAATGAAAGCGGATCGGCACAGAGGCAGGGCGCGCTGCATGCAAAAACATGGTTTGCACGGATGCGCCCGTATTCTATGGATGCGCGCTCGGATCTGCTCGGAACCTATGCGGCAGTTCTGTTTGTTGGAATATTGGCGGGCGTTGTCTGTTTTTTGATTTGGGGCAAGGCGGCAGACGCGGAGGCGTTTTGGCGGCTGTGGGTGCGGACAAGGTCGTTTTCCGGATATGAGAGCGGCGCCGCGTTTTTTCGCTTTTTTTGCAGCTGGTTTTTTCGCTATGAATTTTGGATGCTGCTGCTTTTGCTGTTTTCCGCGACGCTGTTTTCGCCGGTGCTGTGCGGCGGCGTTGTGCTTTGGCGCGGATTTTGTACCGGGTTTTGCTGTGCGATGCTGGCGGGAAAGCGCTTTTCGCTGCTCTTCGTCGGCTTCACGGCGTTTTCCGTTGCGATTTCTTTGCTGTATGTGATGGCTGCGTGCAAAAGCGTGTGCTTTTTCCGCAATCTGGTGAGACAGCTGCGGCGGCCGACGCCCCGGTTTGTGCAGGAGCATGTCTGCGTGCTGGGAATTTCTTTTGTGCTGCATTCTGCGGCGATTGCCGTGGGATTGCTTCTCTGCGCTGTGACAGCGCAGCTCATTGCCGCCTGACTGCGGCATTTTAATCGGCGCAGATGCGAGAGCGGACGCACCGGGAAAGGAAGTTTAAATTGGC
>DBGFNI010000051.1:0-5701 GCA_048527645.1 Eubacteriales bacterium
TCTTTTTCTTTGGTTTTGGAAGCTTGTCGTACATGGAGAGAAACAGTTTGGCGGAGGAATGCTCCGTTGTCAACATCCTCGACGAAAAGCATTTCCTTGCCGCCCTTGTACGGCAATTCGTGAATTGGTGTTGGCATAAGGGAAATCGCAGACGCAACAGGCTTTGCGAGCAGTCGGTTGTCATAGATACCGCCGACGATTTTTTCTCGGAAATAGAGGATATATTCTCCCATCATCGCACGGTAGGAAATGCCCTCTAAGCCTGTCAGCTGATCCGGCACAAAACCCAAATATTTTTTTGTTTGAAGCCATATTGCACCTCCGTTTCATCGTCGGTTTTCCATTTGTCGTTAAACGCCTGCGCAAAAGTGTCACAAAGTTTCTGTGGTGGCACTTGCGCATGATTTGAAGCTACCTCCTGTTTCGGATCGCGGCACCGCTTATCTGAGTTGTCACGGAGAGACAGCCGACCGCCGTCTTGATTGCGTTTTCCCGCACAAATATCAGAAAAATTCACCCAACAGGCAACAAAGCATTTTTCTGATACTGTGCGGTGTCATATGCATAACATGTGTGTCCGATAGATGTCAAGAGAGCGGAAAATATATTTTTTGCAAAACACTTGACAAACACAATACTTCGTGATATGATGTATTACACGATGGGAGGTATCATATGGACATTCAGTTGAAGCGCGGTCTGTTAGATGTATGTGTATTGGCCGCGATTAAAAATGAGGATTCCTACGGCTATCAGATCATGAAGGATATGAAGCCGTATATTGAAATGTCCGAGTCAACCTTATATACGATTCTCAAGCGCTTGGAAACGGCGGAAATGCTGACCGTCCGAACCGCAGAGCACGGCGGCAGACTTCGCAAGTATTATCACATCACCGCGCAAGGCTTAAAACGTATTGAGGATTTCAAGGACGAGTGGAAAGAAATTATGGCGATCTATCGGTTTGTAACCAAGGAGGATGACAATCATGTGTAAACAAGAATTTCTTGCACAGCTGCGCCAGGGGCTATCCGGCTTGCCGCAGGAAGACATCGAGGAACGGCTGACATTTTACAGCGAAATGCTTGACGATCGGATCGAAGAAGGGCTGTCAGAAGAAGACGCGGTTGCCCAGATCGGGACGGTGGAAAAGATCGTATCGCAGATCATGTCGGAAATTCCGTTAACCAAGCTGGTAAAGGAGAAGGTCAAGCCGAAACGGGCATTGCGGGCGTGGGAAATTGTGCTTCTGATATTGGGGTCTCCGATATGGCTTTCGCTGCTGATTGCGGCGGCAGCCGTCGTGCTTTCCGTGTATGCGGCAATATGGTCTGTGATGCTCTCTCTATGGGCGGTGGCGGTCGGAACCGTGGCGTGCGCCCTTGGCGGGCTGGCTATTTTTGCCGTATTTGTATGGCAGGGGAATGTATGGCAAGGAGCGGCGATGCTCGGCGCCGGTCTTGCATGCGCCGGCATATCCATTCTGCTATTTTTCGGATGTAAGCCGGCGACCGAAGGCATCGTACGTTTGACGAAAAAAATAATACTGTGGATGAAATCCCGGTTGGTCGGAGAGGGGGAAGCAGAATGAGTAAAGCACAAAAAAT
Source organism: Eubacteriales bacterium (assembly GCA_048527645.1). GTDB lineage: Bacteria > Bacillota > Clostridia > Oscillospirales > CAG-272 > HGM12669. Next base: position 1,608 of record DBGFNI010000051.1, read on the forward strand.
ATGGATGCTCGTTGCGGTTTGCTTCGTAATCATCGGCGCGCTCCTTTTTGTCGGTGTTATGGCTGCTTTAGACTTCGATTTTACCAAGCTCAGCACCGAAAAATGCGAAACAAACACCTATGAGATCAGCGAAACGTTTGAGAATATATCCATCGACGTTACAACGGCCGAGATCGAATTTGCCGCCTCCGCGGATGAAAGCTGCAAGGTGGTTTGCGAAGAGCGGGAAAAACAAAAGCATTCCGTAACCGTCAAGGACAGAACGCTTGTGATTGATACGGCAGATACGCGCAAATGGTATGATGTTATCGGTGTTTCTTTTGAAAACATGAAGATCACCGTATACCTTCCGCAAGACGCATATTCGGTGCTTCGAATCGACACAAGCACGGGGGACATCGACATACCGAAGAATTTTTCCTTTGAAAAGATTGAAATCACGGGCAGCACCGCCACGGTCAATTGCGATGCATCTGCTTCAAATGTCCTGACCGTCCAAACCGATACGGGAGACATCACGGCAAACGCCCTTTGTGCCACAGAGATGCGCCTTTCCACGACGACCGGAGAGATCCATATCAATTCCGTAACATCGAATGGTACGGTTGCGGTGGAAACCGATACCGGAAAAGTGAGATTAACGGACGTCACTTGTACGGATTTTTCTGCCGAAAGCGATACCGGTGATATCACCCTTGAAAGGGTTATCGCCGCCGGGGACATGCGCATCGAAAGCGGCACGGGGGACGTCCGATTTGAAAACAGTGACGCCGCAAAGATTTCTGTTGAAACCGGCACGGGCGGGGTGTTTGGCACCCTGCAATCGGAGAAGGTGTTTCTGACGGAAACGGCAACCGGGAGGGTTCGCGTTCCCAAAACGGCAACCGGCGGAAAATGCGAGATTAAGACCGGTACCGGAGACATTGACATTTCCGTGCAATAACCCTTCCGAAAAGCGTCCTTTGGCGCATAAAGCACGGTGCGCAAAATCGGCGGAGAAGAAAAAGCGATCAGGCTGCACTTTGTAGCCGGATCGCTTTTTCTTTATTTCCAGGGGCGGGCTTTGTCCAGCCAGCCGTTCTTTTGCCAGTATTGCTTTTCCGCCGCGCCGGCGCCCCAATTGTTTATCTGCATCATGCGCATCATTCCGAACAGCAGCTTGGTTTGCATGCCGACACGCGGCTTGCGGGGGTCGGAGAGTTTTTTGGCGATGCGGTCGGTGTCCGTTTCAATTTGTTTCTTTTTCGGCGCCGGTACCATTTCCCAGTTCATTGCCTGAACGCTGATGCCGTATGTGAAAATCCGCGGCACGCCCCAGTATTTCAGCGCTGTCGCGACATCCCGCACGGCGGTTTTCGTTCCCCTGCCCGCCGCGGTGGATACGACGACGGCTTTTTTCTCAAACATGCAGGCGCGGGGTTTGTGAATCATCCAGTAGGTAAAAGTCAGATCAAGAAAGGATTTCATCGGCGCCGACGCCCGCATGCAATAGGTCGGCGTCGTGAAAATCAGCAGATCGGCCTGCTCCGCCGCATACATGATTTTGTGCTTTTCGGTATAGAAGAGGCATTTGCTCTCGTCTGCGATACAGCGGTAACAGCCTGTGCAGAAATGCCACAGATCCCGCGGCAGGAAGAACTCGGTGATTTCCTTTTCGCCGCTGATTTTATCCGCAATCAAATGTCCGATATGGTACGAACTGCCCGTGTGATTCTGCCCGTGAATGAGAACGATTTTCATGCCGAACGCTCCTCGCCGTAAATTTTGCAAAACTGTCGGATATGCTGCTCCAGCAACGCTGTGATCTCCGCTTCGCGCCGGGGCTGCCGGTCACACACGTTGAGCAGCAGATACATCGGGGCGTAAAATTGCAGGGCCATGACCTGCGGATCGCCGTTTTTCAAAATGCCCTTTTCGCATAGCATTTTGAACATCGCCGTCTGATAGGACAGCGGACCGTCAGCATACTGCGCGGAAAAAAGCTGTGCAAGCGCAGGATCGGCATACTGCTCCAGCGTCAGCATCTTGCGGAATTTCTGTGTGTACGGATCGTGCAAAAAATACACAAACAGCGCCATGCCCATTTGCACAAGCTCGTCTTCGGAAACTGCCGAAAAAACAGCTACATCTGCCAATGCGTTGCTGCCGTTCATGTGCAGCGAAGCCGCCTGCCGGTCATAACGGTTTTTCATTTCATCTAGTATCGCCTGGAAAATATCCTGCTTGCTTTTGTAGTGCTTGTAGAGCGATGGCGCCTTGATGCCCACCGCCTCGGCGATTTGCGCCACACGCACATTTCCGTAGCCCTTTTCGGAAAACAACGTCAGTGCCTGTTCAAGAATTTTCTTTTTTGTATCCATTTTTCCACTCCTCCGGCTAATGACCATTAGCCATATTATAGATTCTTTTTTCTTTGTTGTCAAGATGCGGTGCGGCAAGAAAAGCAAAAAAGCGAAAAAGGGCTGCACACCGTGTACTTTTCCCCGCAAGGTATTGAAAAGCGGCGGGGGTTTGTGTTATAATAATCGAAGCAAGGCCTGTATAGCAAGCCTTTGCGGCTCTCGCCGCCCGTGGCTTACACGGCTGCGGCAGTAAGACAAAGAAACATCATGCAGGCAGAAAAGCGAAGAGAGCGGGAAATGGTCTTTTACGGAGGGGAAAAATGAGTATTCATGAAGAGTGCGGTGTATTCGGCGTTTTCGCGCCGGAGCGGACGGAGGTTGCAGATCTGGCTTATTACGGATTATATGCGCTGCAGCACCGCGGGCAGGAAAGCTGCGGCATCGTGGTAAACGATGACGGTGTGTTTTTTTCACACAAGGATTTGGGTCTGGTCAGCGAAGTGTTTTCACAGGACGCGCTGTCCCGTCTGCCGCAGGGAAACATCGCAGTCGCTCATGCCCGCTATGGAACGACGGGCGGCAACCACCGCAACAACTGCCAGCCGATTGAGGTCAACCATCAAAAGGGCAAAATGGCGCTGGCCCATAACGGCAATCTGAGCAACGCCGCGCAGCTGCGCTCGGAGCTGGAGCTGAACGGCGCGATTTTCCATACCACCAGTGACACGGAAACGATTGCCTACATTGTGACTCGGGAGCGCCTCTCCGCCCCCTCGATTGAGGATGCGCTGTGTGCGGCGATGAACACGCTGGACGGCGCATATTCTCTGGTGCTGATGTCGCCGCAGAAGCTGCTGTGCGCCAGAGACCCTTACGGCTTCCGCCCGCTGTGCTACGGAAAAACGCCGCAGGGGGTTTATGTCGTCGCATCGGAAAGCTGCGCGCTGCAAGCGGTAGGCGCTTCGCTCGTGCGCGATGTGGAGCCGGGTGAAATTCTGATTTTTTCGAAAAACGGTGTCGTGAGCAATCGGACGCACTGCGGCAAGAAGCCGAAGAAGCTCTGTGTGTTTGAATATATTTATTTTGCCCGTTCTGACAGTGCGATCGACGGTGTGAGTGTGCACGGTGCCCGGATTCGCGCCGGAGAGGTGCTTGCCCAGACGCATCCCGTTGAGGCGGATGTGGTGATTGGCGTGCCGGATTCCGGGCTGGACGCCGCGCTTGGCTACAGCCGTGCGTCCGGCATTCCCTATGGCATCGGGCTGATCAAAAACAAGTATATCGGCAGAACCTTTATTTCTCCGGGGCAGAGCGCCCGGCTGGATCAGGTAAAAATTAAACTCAGCGCTGTGGAAGAGAGCGTCAAGGGCAAGCGCGTGGTGCTGATTGACGATTCCATCGTGCGCGGAACGACGAGCGGACGCATTGTGCGGCTGCTGCGCGATGCGGGCGCCAGTGAAATTCATATGCGGATCTCCTCTCCGCCGTTTTTGCATCCGTGCTATTACGGAACGGACATTGATTCCAGAGAGCATCTGATCGCCTGCCACCACACCGTGGAAGAAATCGCGGAGATGATCGGCGCAGATACGCTGGGCTATCTGCCGGTGTCCGCACTGAGCCGGCTGACGGGAGGCGCCGATTTTTGCAGCGCATGCTTTGACGGCAGCTATCCGACGGCGATTCCCACCGATACCCGCAAGGATCGCTTTGAACAGAAGCTCTCCGAGATCAAGTAATGCAGACGGCAGA
>DBGFNI010000052.1:0-3053 GCA_048527645.1 Eubacteriales bacterium
GCTGTTATACATGCCGCCGGTCGCCTTCTGATAGGTAAACAGATAAGACTGGTCAAAGAGCGCGCTGCTCTCGTCTGCACCGTAGACACAGTGAACGATCAGCCCTGTAAAGCCCCATGCCTCATACGCCTCGTAATCGTAGCGAATCACCCGGTTGTTCTGATACAAATCGCTGTTGCGATTCATCACATCGCGGAACAGCGCGGCGATCTCTTCATTGATTTTTGCGGCACTGCTGTTTTCAACGCCGATCAGCTCCGGATACAGAACCCGGTAGACACGACGCTCGTTAGGTGCGACGGTTTGGTCAGCAGTCGTATCAATATTATAATTGTATTTGTTCTTGATTGTAATCGGCTCCGGCAACGCATCGTCAATTTCCGGCAGTTCAATCAGTTCCTCCGCCATGGTGAACTGCTCCATATCCAGCGTGCCGCTTCCCGTCGGTATCGGCAAGGTATCAGCGGAAAAGCTGCCTTTCTGATTTTCCTTCTGATCCTTGCACGCGGTGAAGCCAAAGCAAAGGAGTGCTGCAAGCAGGACGGAGAGAATTCTTTTCTGATTCATTTTGAGAAAACTCCTTTCGTTAAGAAAGTAACCATATATAGATTAACACATTTTCTTTTTTTCGTCAAGCATCTGCGCACAATGCTGCAAAATGCAGCGGATAATCATTGTCATATTTGACAGTTTTTGACAAATTATCCGAAAAATGTTGACATGTAAACATTTGGCGTGTATAATGATTGCTGTCGAATAAAATCATAAAACAGAGAGGGGAATGATCACTTGCATGGAAAATGAGCGTTTTGAGCGGTTTTCTGTTTTGATCGGCAGCATTTATAAGGATTTGCAGCGCATCAAAACAAGCGAAACCCAAAAAATGGGATTAAAAAGCGTCCATGTGATGTGGCTGTATCTGCTGAAAAAGCATCCGCAAGGCTTGAGCGCATCGGAGCTTGCAAAGCGCAGCAACACCGACCGTTCGCTTGTCAGCCGCGAAATCGGCGAATTGATCAAAACGGGCATGCTCACCAGTCCGGTGATTGACGGAAAACGGTGCTATAACCGTAAAATCCGCCTGACCGACGCCGGTTGCAAGGTCGCGGAGCATATCGAAAAAATTTCGTTGCAGGTGCAACACTTTATTGATCGCGGTATCGAACAGGCAGACCTTGAAAATCTGTATAAAACCTTGAATACCCTGTCAAAAAATCTAACTTGCTATGCAGAAACCGTTTGCTGTGCCGCAACACCCGGCAGAAAGGAATGATGACATGATGGAAATCAAAACCACAATCAAAAACATCGGCCACACCTTGTCTCCCAAGCCGTATATTGAAAAGCTGACCTCCTCTGAGCGATTCCGTAAAGTGAAAAGATTTCTGCCTCACCGGCGTCATCCTTCCTTTGAAAAGAAAATGCATACCGTAAAGCACTACCACACGCTGCGTGAATGCCTTTACGATGTCTGTGCGCTGCACGCAAGTCGCATTGCTTATCAGGAAGTTGTGGACAAGAATAGCGAGCAGAGCGTCACTTATGCAGACTTGTTTGACCGGGTGCGTCAGTTGGGAACCGCTTTGCTGAAAAGAGAGCTTGGCGGTGCACACATTGCCGTGATCGGTGAGAATTCCATTGACTGGATGAGCAGTTATCTGTCGATTGTATGCGGCACGGGTGTTGCTGTTCCCATCGACCGAGAGCTGGATGAAAACGTGATGCAGCTGCAGCTCAATTACTGTGACGCGCAGGCGGCGTTTGTCTCCGCAACCTCGCTGAATAAAGTGAAAAACATCATGGCCAAATGTCCCGCCATCAAATATTGGTTTTTGATGCGGCCGCAGCTGGCAAAGGAAAGTGCAGATGGCTTTGTCAGCATAACCGAGCTGCTGCAAGAGGGCAACCTGCTTTTGCAGCAGGGCGATGCCGCTTTTGAAGAACGGACTGTTTTGCCGGAGGATTTGTGCGATATTATTTTCACATCCGGAACAACCGGCGCAAACAAGGGCGTGATGCTGACGCACAAAAATATCGCTGCTTCTGCTGCCGGCTCCGTCGCGCTGATCGGCACGGCTGACAATTCCTTCTCTGTGCTGCCGATCAACCACGCATATGAGAAAAACTGTAATATTTTGGGGCATTTGTTTGACGGCAAAACCGTTTTTATCAACGATTCCTTGGCGCACATCGTGCCCAATATCAAGCGCTTTGAGCCGCAGTTCTGCATCATGGTACCGCAGATTCTGGAAATCATTGTGAAAAAAATCCGTGCCAAGGTTGCGGATGCGGGTCTTGAAAAAACGCTGGCGGTCGGCGTTCAGGCGTCTAACGCGCTGCGGCGTGTCGGCATCGACAAGCGCGAGCGCATTTTCCGCTCTGTGTTGTCTGTTTTCGGCCCCAATCTGCGCCGCGTTGTCTGCGGCGGCGCGCCCTTAAAGGAGGACACGCGCATCTTTTTGGATCAGATCGGTATTACCGTGATCAACGGATACGGCATTTCGGAGTGCGCGCCTTTGGTCAGCGCGAACTTTTCCGACTATCAAAAGCCCGGCTCCATCGGTTATGTCATGCCGGGATGTACCGTGCGGATTGCCGATCCGGATGAAAACGGCGAGGGCGAGATCCAGGTAATGGGCGACAACGTGATGCTGGGCTATTACAAAGACCCTGAAAGCACGGACGCGGTCTTTACGGAGGACGGCTGGTTTCGCACCGGCGACCTCGGGCACATGGACAGCGACGGATTTCTGTATATTTCCGGCCGTATTAAGAATCTGATCATTTTGGCAAACGGTAAAAATGTCTCGCCTGAGGAGCTGGAGGAAATGCTGTCGGAACAGATCCCCTATCTGTCTGAGGTTGTTGTATATGCGGATGAGGAAAACACGGGTATTTACGCAAGTTGCTATCTGGATCCGGACTATCTTGAAAACAACGGCATCGATGATGCATATGCTTATATGATGAACGACATTCAGAAATTCAATCAGTCCGTGCCGAGCTTCAAGCGAATTCGAGACATTCTGATTTCAGACGAGGAATTTGAAAAA
>DBGFNI010000053.1:0-5494 GCA_048527645.1 Eubacteriales bacterium
ACCTGAAAGCCGCCGCTGTCTGTGAGGATGGGACGGTCCCAGTTCATGAAACGGTGCAGTCCCCCCAGATCGTGCACCACATCGTCCCCCGGACGCAGATGCAGATGATAGGTGTTGGAAAGCTCCACCTGACACCCGACCTGCTTGAGGTCGATCGAGGAGATTCCGCCTTTTATGGTCGCGCAGGTGCCCACATTCATGAACACCGGCGTCTGAACGGTTCCGTGCGGCGTGACGAATTCTCCGCGGCGCGCACGGCCTTCCTGTTTGAGTAATTTGAACATGTGTTTTTCCTTTTTCGATCGGTCAGCTTCGCAAAAACCTGTTTTCGATCGCACTTTTTGTCATTTCAAAGCATACCGGCCTGCCGTGCGGACAGTATTTAATATCCGGCAGCGCCAACAACCGCTGCACAATCCAGTCAATATGCTCATCGCTGTAGATGCGTCCCGCTTTCACAGCGGCCTTGCAGGCGCCGCTGTACAGCGCTTTTTCCATACGCAGTGCAGCGCTGATCTGTGTGTCGCCCGTTCCCTGCGCAAGCTGATCCGCGATCTGTACAAAGGCGTCCACAGCGTTGTCCGCATCAAACGCGGAGGGAATCTGCATCAGATACGCCTGATCCCCCTTGAGCTCAAAAGCGTAACCGATCTTCTCCAGTGACGCTTTTTCCTCCATGACCGCCGCCGCCTCTGCCGGGTCCAGCGTGACAACCAACGGCACAAACAGAATCTGACCGTACGGCTCGCGGCTGTACAGGTTTTTTTTCAGTTCTTCAAACAAAATGCGCTCATGCGCGGCATGCTTGTCGATGATTAGACACCTGTCATCCAGTTCCACCAAAACATAGCAGCGGAAAAGCTCCCCGGCAATCCGATACCGCGGCAGGCCGGAAGCACTTGGCTCCGCGGCGCTCTCCGTTCCGCCCTGTGCGGCTTGTGTCCGCGCAGAAGTTTCGCTTGCGCGGGCAAGCGCCTGATCGGACGAAAGATGCACACCCGCCTTGCCGTCTGCCGTCTCGCCGGGCACGGCAGATACCGCGCTCTCTTCCGGCTTGCATACAGCGCCGGCAGCCTCCTGCGCCTGTGCAAACGCCGCCGGATCGGTGACGCTTTCGCTTTCACCTGTTTGGCGCTGCGGTTGGCTGTTCTGCCCGGCATTTGCGCCCGGACGCATCGGCTCCTCCCACGGCAGGGGCGGCATTTCCCGCGATTCCATAGCCTGCCGGCACGGCGCTTCGCGCAGCGAAGCGGTCGGATCGTCGCTGTGCGCATAGCTTTGGTCAAGATCCATGCGCATCTTCTGCACGGAGACGGTTGTCTCCCCGCTGTTTTTCCCTTCCGGGAGCGGAGCCTGCGCGCTGATCACATCGTGAGCGATCTGATTGCGCCGCGACTTTTCCGAAAGGGAGAACACCGGGCGCGATGTGGTATTTTGCAGCGCGTTGCGAACCGCGTAATAAACACATTCAAAAATCAGTTTTTCATTGGAAAACTTCACTTCCAGCTTTGCCGGATGCACGTTGACGTCCACCAAAGAGGGATGCAGACGCAGAAACAAAACGGCGCTGGGGAATTTTTCTGTGGGCAGAAAAGAAGTAAACGCCTGCTCCAGCGCGGCAGACATGGTTTTGGAACGGATGTATCTCTGATTGATAAAAAATATCTGAAAATTTCGGTTGGCGCGCACGTTTTCGGGCGTGCCGATAAATCCCTCCAGCTCCACGCCGTCATAGCCGCCCTGTACCCAGATCGTCTTTTGGGCAAAGTCTCGCCCCAAGACGGCATAGATCGCATTTTTCAGCTGACTGTCTCCCGCCGTGGTAAAGCGCGGCGTGCCATCGCAAATCAGTTTCACCGCGATTTCCGGATGCGACAGCGCCATTTTTTCCACCAGACTGACAACCGCTGTTGTTTCCGCCGCGTCTTTTTTCAGAAATTTCAGCCTTGCCGGCACATTGTAAAACAATTCCTCCGCGATCACCGTGGTTCCATCGGGACAGCCGCAGTCAGACACGCTTTTCACCGTGCCGCCCTCGGCCAAAAGCAGCGTCCCCGTCTGATCCTCTCTTCGCTTGGTCATGATTCTGACCTTGGAAACCGCGCTGATCGCCGCCAGCGCCTCCCCGCGGAAGCCAAGCGTTCCGATCGCGTCCAGGTCTCTTGCCGTGCGGATTTTGCTGGTGGCATGGCGCTTGAGCGCCACCGGGACATCCTCTCTGCCGATGCCGCAGCCGTCATCCATCACGCGCATATATCGCACCCCGCCCCGCTGAATCTCCACCGTGATGCGCGACGCACCCGCGTCCACCGCGTTTTCCATCAGTTCCTTGATGACGGAGGCAGGACGGTCAACGACCTCACCCGCCGCAATCAGATTCGCAACGGCGGTATCCAACACATTGATTTTTCCCACGGCTTTTCTCTCCTTTCAGCATCATTGATCGGGCAGGCAGCGGTCTTTGCGCGTTACTGCAAGGTCTTTTTCCAGTCAAAAATCAGGTTCATCGCTTCCAGCGGAGTCAGCACATTCAGATCCACTGCGCGGATCTGATTGCGCACATCCTCCATGGCATAATCGTCAAGGCTGAGCATGTCCTCCCGCGGCGCCGCCTCCTGTTTCTTTGCGGACTTTTGGGGAACGCTCTCTCCGCTGATCAAAGCGGCGAGCACCTCCCGCGCACGGTTGGTCACTTCCTTTGGAATTCCCGCCAGTTTGGCCACTTCAATGCCGTAGCTGTCATCGGTTCCGCCGCGCACGATTTTTCGCAAAAAGATGATGTCGTCGCCCTTCTTCTTCGCGGCAATGTTGTAATTCACCACACCCGGCACCGTGCGCTCCAGCTCGGTCAGCTCATGATAGTGCGTGGCGAACAGCGTTTTCGCGCCCAGTTTTTTCGAGGCGGTATATTCCGCTACGGCGCGGGCGATGCTCATCCCGTCAAAGGTGCTCGTTCCGCGTCCGATCTCATCGTAAATAATCAGACTGTTCTGCGTGGCGTTCTGCAATATGTATGCCACCTCGTTCATTTCCAGCATAAAGGTCGAGGTGCCCGACGCAAGATCGTCCGATGCGCCCACACGGGTGAACAGACGATCCACAATGCCGATGCGCGCCCGCCTTGCAGGGACGAACGAGCCGATCTGCGCCATCACGCAAATCAGCGCGACCTGACGCATATAGGTGGATTTCCCCGCCATGTTGGGGCCGGTGATCATCATCATGCGGTTGTTTTCCGTATCCAGAAGCGTGTCGTTGGGCACAAAATAGGAATCCTTGGAAAACTGCTCCACCACAGGGTGTCTGCCGTCCTGGATGTCGATCACCCGGCTGTTGTCCACCTCCGGGCAGACATAGTCATACCGGGTCGCCACATAAGCAAAGCTCAGATACACATCCAATTCGCCGAGCAGCTGCGCCGTCTTGCGAATCCGGTCCACGCAGCTGTTCAGATGATCGCGGATCTCCTGGAACAGCTCGTATTCCAGCGCGCACAGCTTGTCCTTCGCGCCCAAAACCGTGCTTTCCATCTCCTTGAGTTCCTGCGTGATATAGCGCTCCGCGTTGGTCAGCGTCTGCTTGCGGATATAGGTTTCGGGCACCAGATCCTTGTATGAATTGGTGACCTCGATGTAATAGCCGAACACCTTGTTATAGCCGACCTTGAGCTTGCCGATGCCGGTTGCCTCTTTTTCCCGCTCCTCGATCTTCTGCTTCCAGCCCTCGCCGCTCTCCAATATGTCGGTCAGCTCGTCCACACGCGCGTTGTACCCTTTTTTGATAAAGCCGCCGTCCCGAATTCCAAACGGCAGATCGCTCTCCGGCATTGCCGCGTCTACCAACTCCACAATGTCCGCGTGCTCATCCAACTCGTCATAAATCCGCTTGATCGCGGGCGCTTCAAAGTTTGCCAGATGCTGCCGCACCTGCGGCAAAACACGCACCGTCTCCGCAATGGCGCGCACATCGCGGGGACCCGCGCTGTTGTATACGATTTTGGTGATCAGCCGTTCCAGATCCAGCACACCCTTGAGCAGCAAGGAAAGCTCCTCCCGGTCGATCACATTTTCCACCAGTTCTTCCACCGCTCTTTGCCGGCGGCCGATCTGCACGGAATCCGTCAGGGGCTGTTCCACCCACTGGCGCAGCGTCCGCGCGCCCATCGAGGTTTTGGTGTGATCCAGAACCCACAGCAGGCTGCCCCGCTTTTCCCCGTTGCGCATGGTCTGTGTCAGTTCCAAATTTCGCCGGGTGTTGACATCCATCTCCAAAAATTCTCCGACGCGGTATACCTCCGCGCTGTGAATATAGGAAATGTCGGTTTTTTGCGTTTCCTTGATATAATCAATCAGCGCGCCGATCGCGCACACCAGCAGCGCATTGTCCTCCTCCGCGGATATACCGCCCTGCGGGAACTGCTCTTCGATCACGCGCTTGGCACAGTGAAAGTCAAAGCGCAGCTGCTGATTGTCCGTGACCATGCAATGGCACCGTCTCATCAGAAATTCCCCGATCTCCCCCAAGCTCATCGTCGGGATGTTGGTCAGACATTCCCGCGGCATAAAGGTGCCAAGCTCGTTGCGCAGCCGTTCCAGATACCCTTCGCCGACAAGCTCGGTGGCGCAGAGCGCACCTGTGGAAATATCGACAAACGCAACGCCGACCCCCTGTGCGTCAAAATACAGGGAGCACAGATAGTTATTGGTGGTTTCGTCCAGCATGGTGGCATCCGTCACCGTGCCCGGCGTGATAATGCGCACCACATCGCGCTTAACCAAACCCTTTGCCGTCGCCGGGTCCTCCAGCTGCTCGCACACAGCGATCTTATATCCTTTTTTCACCAGCCTGGAAATATACCCGTCCACACTGTGATACGGAATGCCGCACATCGGCGCGCGCTGCTCTTCTCCGCAGTCCTTTCCGGTCAGAACGAGCTCCAACTCACGCGAAACCTCTTTGGCATCGTCGTAGAACATCTCATAAAAGTCGCCCATACGAAACAACAGAATATATTCCTGATATTGCTCCTTGATTCTGCAATACTGCTCCATAAAGGGTGTACGTGCCATGGTGCGTTACCTCTCTTTTTCACAAAGCGGTCAATGACAGCCGCCACAGGTCGAGCAATCGTGCGTGCAGCCCTCCTGCGGGCGCTTTCCGGTCATGCCGAATTGGATTTCACCGTTCACCGCGCTCATCAGCGCGTTCACCTTATCCTGCGCTTCGTTGTAGGCGGCAATGATCGGATGCTTGGAAATGGTGTTGTACAGCTCGTTGATGCGTTGCTGCACCAAGCTGATCATTTCCTCATCCCGTTCCTGCTTGCCGTACTCCATGGTCAGCACCTGATTCTGCGCGTTATACTCCGTCATCAGCGTTTGCAGTTCCTCGCTCTGCTCATACTGCTCGTTGAGCTGACCGAGCCGGATCACCTGCTCGTCCTGTGCAATCATGCGTCCCAGCTCTGCTGCCGCCGCCATAATCTCTTCTCTGC
>DBGFNI010000054.1:0-14032 GCA_048527645.1 Eubacteriales bacterium
CTAAATCAAAGATTTAGACTATTTCGGAGAACATTGAATGACTAAAAGTTAAAATGCGTTGCATTTTAATTGGTGCTGTCGCACCTTACAAGGCTTCGCCTTGCTTTTATGATATAATAACCTCACGAAATAGTTACTAAATCAAAGATTTAGACTATTTCGGAGAACATTGAATGACTAAAAGTTAAAATGCGTTGCATTTTAATCGGTGCTGTCGCACCATACAAGGCTTCGCCTTGCTTTTATGATATAATGACCCTGTACCGTATGCACCGCAATGTACATATCAGCAAAAGCGTACAGGAGACACGAAAACAAGGAAACCGTCAGTGCATCGGCAAAAGCTGTCCCTTTTCCGCAGTCCGTCAGAAAGAAAATCCGTAAGAGTGCAATGAGGTATTACCAATGAAAAAGGGCATACTGTATCTGCACGGCAAAGGCGGCAGTGCACAGGAGGCGGCGCATTACACGCCGATTTGCCGCGGTTATGATGTGATCGGTCTGGACTATCGGGGCACAACCCCGTGGGAAACAGAAAAGGAAATTCTTGCGGCATTCGAGGCGCTGCACAGGCAGTACGGCGGCGTTTCCGTCATTGCGAACAGCATCGGCGCGTACTTTGCCATGAACGCGCTGTCGGAAACGGCGGTGGAGCGGGCGTTTTTCATTTCTCCGATTGTCAACATGGAGAAGCTCATTTGTGACATGATGACATGGGCCGGGGTGACGGAGCGAGAACTTGCAGACAGGCAGGAAATTCCCACCGCCTTCGGCGAAACCCTGTCCTGGAAATATCTGTGCTATGTCAGAGAGCATCCCATCGCATGGCATACGCCAACCGATATTCTCTACGCCGGGGGGGACAACCTCACTTCCTATGAGACCGTATCCGCCTTCGCGAAAGAGACAAATGCCACCCTGCAAATCATGCCGGAGGGCGAGCATTGGTTTCATACGGAAGAACAGCTTGCCTTTCTCGACCGCTGGCTTACCGAACGCATCTCATGCATCGCAGATATGTTTCAGACAGTTGATAGAACGAATGCAAAATGATGGAAAGTATTTTTCACGATACGCCTGTTTACAAAGAAAAACATGAGGAGAAGAATGCCTTTGATGAAGGATATCATCTGCTTTCAGAGGGATATGAAAACCTTAAAATGACAAATTGACAACACATTTTCATATCATATCACCTGTAATCTATGCCCGAAAGAGGTAAAAAAGCCGTTTTCGGATATTTTGTAATCTAAAAAGGAGCTGAATATCAGCTCCTTCTTTTGGTTTTCTTTCGGCTTGGGTTTTTTCGTTAAACGGCAAGCGACGATAATCAGCCTGCGCAGTTGATTACAATCTCGCCGATACCGCCGTCCATTTCGAGAATATTGACACCTCGGCCGTAGGTTTCGCCGTCTTTCATCTGCTCGCCGTCCAGCGTTGCCTCGCCAATTCCCTTATCCAGAGAAATAGAATAGTCCTCTTTGGCGCCGTCCAGCATCAGGCGCGCAGAGCCGACCCCGAAATCAATCGAACTCTTTCCCGTCAGGGCCGCGTTGAGGCTCAGTTCCCCCACGCCCATATTCAGCTCCAAATGATTCAGCGCTGCGTGTCGCAAGGTGATTTCGCCCGCTCCTCCCTCGATATCCGCCTGCTTTGTCACGGTCAGGTGATCCACCTTCGCCTCGCCGGCTCCCAATTCAAAGTACAGAACCTCAGTGGACAGCGCATCGATTTGCACTCTTCCCGCGCCGCTCTCCATGCTGACCCGCTTGAGCTCCGCATCCTCCGGAACCGTCAGCACCACGCTCGTCTTGCCCGCGTGGGATCGTGTCAAGCGGCTTTTCTCGCGTACTTTCAGCGTTCCCTCTGCCTGAGAAACCGTCACATCCCCGCTGTCGGTCGTGACGCTCCAGCAGTCTCCGCGTGCAATATGCAGCGATGACGCCGTCAGAGAAATATCCAACTCGGAAACGTCCCCATCCACCGCAAATGCACTGTCTTCCGCAAGGCTTTGCACAGAATCGTCTGTCAGTCCAAAGGCGCTCAACAGCCAACCGAAGCACTGTGCGATGCCGCTCAAAATGCCGAATATCAGACAAGCCGCGAACGCCAGCGCCAAATACTTGATGATTCGCTGCAATCCTGTCATTTGATGTCCGCACCTCCAAATATGCAGCTGCCTGTCACATACAGGGTCTTGTCAGTCGGATCAAGCGGCTGATGCTTGGTGTCCGCACCGCCGAAAATCCCGGTGACATTCGTCTTAACCTGCACCTGCGGCGGCAACAGAATGTCAATTCCGCCGAAGATTGCCGACACCTTGATCACCGCGTCCGGACTGATCTGCGCCTGACGCAAATCACATTTGATCCCACCGAACACCGCGGTCAGCTCCGCGCCGGTGAATTCCTGACCGGCGAAGTTGACATTCTGACCGAAAAAGGTCGCACAGTAAGAAGGAATCTCCCCCTGACGGGCAAACAGCTTTTCCGCAATCTGTTTTGCTTCTTTATCAAACGCGCCGCGGAAGATCAGACGCAGTCCGATCACAACAATAATAAACGGCACAAACAACTTCAGAATCCAGTCAAAGCTGAACAGGCCGCGGCAGGCAAGCAGCAAAAGCACACCGAGGACCAGCCCCACGATATTGCCCGTTTTGTGCTGATCGGTAAACAGCCCAATGGCACAGGGAACGATCAAAAAGAGCGTCCACCAGCCCTTGAAAAACAAATCGACATTTGTGATATGCAAGGCATTCAAACCCCAAATGACGCCCACTGCGACAAGTACCAAGCCCCACAAAACACGGCTGACACGTTTCATAATGATTCTCCAATCTGTTTTTTTCATTATACACGCAAACCCATCCCCTTTCAAGCAACATCCGGCGCCGCTGCACAATGCAGGGCGCCGGATGCTTTTCACACTTTATTTTACGACAATATTGACGATTTTACCGGGGACAAAGATTTCCTTCACAACGGTTTTCCCTGCCAGGTGCGCCGCCACACGAGGGTCGTTCTTCGCCGCGGCGATCGCATCCTCTTTGGTGACGTCCTTGGGCAGCTCCGCCGTGCCGCGCAGCTTGCCGTTGACCTGCAAAGCGAAGGTGATGGTCGCGTCAACCGTCTTTGCCTCATCCCATGTCGGCCAGGGCGCCAGAGACAGCAGACCCTCGCCGCCGATCGCCTCCCACATCTCCTCGCACAGATGCGGCGCGAAGGGGCAGAACAGCGTGATGAACGTCTTGAGTTCATCCGCCGTCAGCGAACCGTGGGCGTAAATATCGTTGATCAGCGCCATCATCGCGGCAATCGCCGTGTTGAATTTCATTTCTTCAATGTCGCCGCTGACCTTCTTGATCGTCTTGTGGAAGGCGCTCTCCAGTTCGGGCGTCACGCCCTCTCCCTTCACCAGATCCGTCAGGGCGGCGGTGCGCTCCAAAAAGCGCTTGCAGCCGCGGATCGAATCCTGCGACCAGGGTGCGCTCTTCTCGAAGTCGCCGATGAACATTTCATACAGGCGCAGCGTGTCCGCGCCGTACTCATTGATGATATCATCGGGATTGATGACATTGCCGCGGGACTTTGACATTTTCTCGCCGTTTTCACCCAAGATCATACCGTGAGAGGTACGCTTCAGATAAGGCTCCTTCTGCGGCAGAATATCAATATCATACAAAAACTTCGCCCAAAAACGGGAATACAGCAAGTGCAGCGTGGTGTGCTCCATGCCGCCGTTATACCAGTCAACCGGCATCCAGTATTCCAGTGCCTCGCGGGAGGCGAGTTCCTTGTCGTTATGCGGATCGCAATAGCGCAGGAAATACCACGAGGAGCCTGCCCACTGCGGCATCGTATCCGTCTCGCGCATCGCATCTGCGCCGCATTTCGGACACTTGCAGTGCACCCAATCCGTCATCGCGGAGAGCGGCGACTCGCCGGTATCGGTCGGCTCATAGCTTTCCACATCCGGCAGTCTGAGCGGCAGCTCTTCATCCGGAACCGGCACCCAACCGCAGTGCGGACACTGAATCAGCGGGATCGGCTCGCCCCAGTAGCGCTGGCGGGAGAACACCCAGTCACGCAGCTTGAAATTGACCTTTTCCCGACCGATGCCCTTCTCCTGCAGCCATGTGATGATCGCCTTTTTCGCCTCTGCGACCTCCATACCGTTCAAAAATTCGGAATTGCACAGCTTTCCGGTTGCCACATCGGTGAAGGCTTCCTTCTGCACATCGCCGCCGGCGACCACCTCGACAATCGGCAGATCAAACATCTTTGCAAAATCCCAGTCACGGGTGTCGTGTGCAGGAACCGCCATAATTGCTCCGGTTCCGTAGGTTGCCAGAACATAATCCGATACGAAAATCGGGATTTCCTTGCCGTTGACGGGATTGACTGCTGCAACGCCGCGCAGTCTGACGCCGGTTTTGTCCTTGTTGACCTCCGTGCGTTCAAAATCAGACTTCTTGGCAGCCGCATCGCGATAGGCTAGGATTTCATCGTAGTTTTCCAGAGAATCCTTCCATTTTTCAATCAGCGCATGCTCCGGCGCAATGACCATATATGTCGCGCCGAACAGCGTATCAGGGCGTGTGGTATACACGGTGATCTTATCGCCGGTGGTCGCCGTGAAGTCCACCTCCGCACCGGTCGAGCGGCCGATCCAGTTTTTCTGCTGCGTTTTGACGCGCTCAATGAAATCCAGATCGTCCAGATCGTCGTTCAGGCGCTGTGCATATTCCGTAATCTTCAGCATCCACTGGCTCTTGGTTTTATGAATGACCTCGCTGCCGCAGCGCTCACAAACGCCGTTGACCACTTCTTCATTTGCCAAAACGCACTTGCAGGAGGTACAGAAATTGACGCTCAGCTCCTTTTTGTATGCCAGCCCCTTTTCAAACATGCGGATGAAAATCCACTGCGTCCATTTATAATACTCGGGATCGGTGGTGTTGATCTCGCGCGACCAGTCGAAGGACAGGCCCAAAGACTTGAGCTGCGCTTTGAAGCGGGCGACATTGCGCTCCGTCACGATACGCGGATGGATATGATTCTTGATAGCAAAGTTCTCCGTGGGCAGACCGAACGCGTCCCAGCCCATCGGATACAACACATTATAGCCCTCCATCCGCCGCTTGCGTGCGACAATGTCCAGCGCGGTATAGGAGCGGGGATGACCGACATGCAGCCCCTGCCCGGACGGATACGGGAACTCCACCAGAGGATAAAACTTCTTTTTGGAATGATCTATTTTCGCAACAAAAGCATTCTGTTCCTCCCAACGCTTTTGCCACTTCGGTTCAATGGTTTTGAAATCATGCTTCATGATCGTATACGGCTCCTTCTATGTAAAACTTTTGTCAATTCAAAAACACCTTGCGAAATGTGTTAGGGCAATTACCGCGCCGATTGCAGCCGCGCAGCGGCTCAGTGTGCCGGCGTGCTGCGCCCGGCGGCGGATTTGCAAAGCGGAGATTACCCGCCCGTTTCGTCCTGCGCGAGGCTTAAAAAATCCTCGGCTTGCGCGTCGCCCCACAGTTTTTCCAGATTATAAAACTGGCGTGCGGCGGGGGTAAAGATGTGCACCATGACACATCCGTAATCCAAAATCACCCAGCTGTCCGCTCCGGCGCCCTCCGAACGCAGCAGCGTCACACCGCTCTGTTGCATGCGAAATTCCACCTCATCCGCCAGCGCCTTGACATGTGTGCTGGAGGTTGCGGTGCAAAGCACGAAATAATCCGCAATCACCGTCTGCTCCGTGACGTGCAGCGCGGTCAGCTCCGTGGCTTTTTTCGCGTCCAGAATCTCAACAATTCTGCGACAGATTTGCTGCGGGTCGGCATGCGTCAATTCCGGCGCCGGCTGCATTTGCATTTTCTGTTCTGTCAATTCCATATTTCTCTCCGTTTCTCCGCCCAACGGCGGCTTCTATCCTGCTCCCAACGGCAGCCAAAGCAAGGCAGCCCGCCGCTGTGCCACGGCAAGGGATTATCGCTTCGCCGCGATCCGCGTTTTTCTCCTTGTGCCGCGCGGCCGGCATACAGATCATCAAACAGCGGTTATCCCTTCGGGATCTCCATCTCCTGCGCAACCGAACCCAGCGAATAGACCTCCGCCTGTCCGGCAGGCGTCAGATAATACTCATACATGCCGTTGTGCTGCGTATCCGCCAAAAAGCCGTACACATCAAAGTTTTCGACCGTAACCGGCTCGGTATACACATTGAGATACGAATTTACCAGATTGATGCAATCGTCGCGGAACAGATAGTATTTCGCGCTGGGCGCACAGCCCGGCATCGTAAAGGTGACAATATTCTCCGCTTGCAGCTCCAGTCCATAGCGGATAAAATACGCCATGTCGGACACCGTCATGGAGGTATCCACATATTTAATCAATTCCTTGGCAATCTGCGTCGCCTTGGATACATTCAGCGATTCCTGCGCCTTATTAAAAAAGGCGGAAAGGAAGAGCTTCTGCGCATTGACCCGTCCCAAATCCTGATTGGCATATCCCTTGCGGAAGCGGACGAACTGCTCTGCCTGCTCGCCGTCCAGATGCTGCAAACCCGCGGGCAAATCAATGTTCAGCCCCTGCTCCGGGTCGGAATATTGCAGACGGTAAGGAATATCCACATCCACGCCGCCGACCATATCCACGATGGCGGAGAAGCCGTCGAGATCCATCATCACATACCGGTCAATGGTGATGCTGAAAGACTTTTGCAAACTGTCAATCAGATTTTCCATGCCGCCCTGATCTGCCTTTTCGCGATCCGCCCCCGACTGAATTGCCTCGTTGTAACCGATGGCATACATAGAGTTGACGCGCACCGTATCCATATAAGTATCGCGCGGAATCTGCGCAATGGCGGCTTTTTTGTTTTGCGTGTCAAAGGACACAATCATAATTACATCGGTGTTCAGCGCGACACGGTCGTGGCCGACCACCAGCACATTGTATACGCCTTCCCGACGGTTTTCACCCGCGAAGGTGGGCGCAACCATTTGTTCTCCGCTGTTCAGAATTCCTTTTTCCGGTGAGAAAAACCAATTGAATACCGTTTCGCTCTTCCACACAAACACAAGACCTGCTGCAAGCAACAGCAGGACACAGACAATCACCGCCGCGCATTTGCGTTTTCTGCTTTTGGCACGCTGCTTTGCCTGCCGTTTGCGGCTCGGCTGCTCCGGCTTTGCCGCACGCTTCTGTTCCGTCCGGCGGGGCGTGCCGCTTGGAATCTGACCGTATTTATCCATTTTTCCGCTCCTTCCTTCACGGGACCTGAAATATCACTGAATCGCTTCTTCGCTCAAAGCTTCCGCCGTCACCGGGACCGCGGCATCTTCCACATAGTCACTCATGTAATAGTACTGAATCTCGCTGTCGTACGGATTGGTGAAATATCCGTAAGGATCCAGCAACTCATCTGTTATTTCCGTATGATAAACATTGAGACAGCTGTTGACAAGCCGGCGTACATTTTCCTTGTACAGCACATAAACAGACATGGAATCGCTCCAGGTCGCCGCACCGGGCAGCGTCACAAAAGAAATGTCCGCCTTGGTGACCGAATATGCCTCTTTTGCAAAATATGCCGCTTCCGCCACATTAAGATCCGTCGTCATGTATTCCAAAACCACGCCGGATAAATCCACCAGCGTCTGCAAGCTCATCCGATCCTGTAGCTGATAGGCGGCGGCTGTTAAAAACCGTTTCTGCGCGTTCAGTCTGCCGATGTCTCCCTCGGCATAGCCCGCACGGTAACGCACGAACTGCTCTGCCTTGTCGCCGTCGAGATGCTGATAGCCAGCGTTCAGATGAATATACAGCCCCTGCTCCGGATCCTCATAATGCATATCCATCGGCACATTGAAATCCACCCCGCCGATCGCATCAATCACGTCGCGAAATCCCGCGGTATCCACACAAAGGCAATAATCGATTTTCACGCAGAGCGCCGATTCATAAAACTCCTTAAGCGCTTGCACGGCGCTGTTGTATGCGTCCGCATCCCCGTCTGCTGCCGCAGTGCGATAGGCTGAGGCAAAATAGGAGTTGAGTTTGGTGCCGTAGTATCCGTTGAAAAAATACGTGTCCCGCGGGATCTGCACCACGTTGACCTTTTTTTGCACAGTGTCAAACTGCGCCAGCATCATGACATCGGACAGCGAGGCAAGCTTATCCACGCCGACAAGCAAAAAATTGTACACACCTTTTTTTCGGGCGGTATCGGTTATGGTGGGGGCGGCGGTGTCATCCTGCGCGGCGTTCCCGTCGCTTTTCGGGGTGACATATTTGTCACGCACATCGCCGCGTACCGGCACGGCATCGTCCGTCTTCGGCGCATAGATAAAAAAGAACCATACCAAAAAAATCAGCAGCGCGGCGAGCAGAACCAGCAAGCTGATCCACAGTGCTTTTTTCCGGCGACACGTCTTCTTTTTTCTGCTCGGGACAGCCGTCGGAGGCTGGGACGCTATTGTTGCTGCATCGTTTGTTTGTGTCGTGTCTGCCGCTTCGGTTACCAGCGCATCCGCGCTGTGCGGCGTTTGTTCGTCTTTGTTTTGTTTCATCGTCATATCCTGTTGTATTTTCGGTGTTGTTCGCAGTTTTTTTATTCCGTCTCTCGGTTTTGCATACGCAGCGCGTTATAGGCGGCAACCGTTCGCGGGTCAATCACGCTTTTCCGGCGCACAAGCTGGGAAATGGTTTGTTCGAGAATGCTGCATACCACCGCATCCAAAAATTTGCACAGCCGCACCGCGCTATTCTGCACCGCGGGCAGCCCGTCATAAAACATATCCCGGATTTGCGTACAGTCGGAAAACGTACGCCCCGGCTCAATGTAATCCGCCAAAAACAGCAGCTTGTCAAACAGCGACATCTGCCGCTCCCCCGTCGTATGACAGGAGATGGCGTGAAAAATCTCATCGTCAATATAATCGCCGTATAATTCCGCAGCGACATACGCGCCGGTTGTCTGGTGCAGCACCGATGCGGAGGCCAACTGTTCTGCCGTCAGCGTCTTGCCGTACTTTTGGCAGACGGCGATATGCTGCTGTGCATCCAGCTCTTTGGTAATATCGTGCATCAGTCCGGCAAGCTGCAGCTTTGCGCACTGCGCCGCAGAGAACACCGTGTCGTCAAAGGCGCCGAAAAGCTTTCCGAGCTCGACGCACTGCTTCCAGACGCCCAGTGTATGCTGCAACCGGTAGGGTCCCATATGCCGCGGCAGATCGTCCCGAACCTGCCGGAGAAACTGCGCGTCGGGAATCCGATGCGCTGCAAATTCATTTCGTTCCAATTTCATGCTCCCGGATATATTCAACCACGCCGGACGGCACGTATCCGTCCAACGGCTGACCGTTTTTGATGCGCTGACGAACCTGTGTTGAAGACAGTTCCATCGGCACATACGTCAGTATTTCGCACTGTGCATCATAGCGCGCGCGGTATTTTTCCTGTGCGAAGAGCACCTGCTCCCTTCGCACCAGGTCTGCCTCGCGCATGGCGCACACCATATGCGCAAGAGCAAACAACTCCGTGCCGCGATACCACTCCTCCAGCGTCAAAAACATATCGGTTCCCATCAAAAAATACAGTGTCCGATCCGGGCGAGAAAAGTGCATCAGCGTATGATAGGTATAACTTTTTTCCTTCCGCTTCAGTTCCCAGTCGCTCACCGTCACATGCAGATCCGACAGGCACTCCGCCGCCGCAAGCTGTGTCATTTCCAGCCGCTGCTGAGGCGTAAAGGTGGCATCCGGCTGCTTGTGCGGCGGGATTGCCGCCGGCATCAGAACCGTTTGATCCGGGCAAATCTGCTCACAAAACGCACGCACGGCACGGATGTGACCGTTGTGAATCGGGGCAAATGTCCCGCCGAAAATTCCCAATTTTTCTTTCATGCCGCTATCCCGTATTTTTTCTAACGGGCGTCCTTCCAATCAATTCTCGGCTTTTTTTCCGAGGGGCGAAACAGCACAAAGCGCGTTCCGATGCTTTGCACCGGCACTGCGTGCAGCGCTGCGGAAATTTCTTCCATTGCCTGCTGTGCAGAATATGCAGAATTGTCCAGCACGCGCAATTTGATCAATTCCCGCGCCTCCAGCGCATCTGAAATCTGGCGCAGCATGTTCTCATTCACTCCGCCCTTGCCGATCTGAAAGATTGTATCGATATTTGCCGCAAGACGGCGCAGATATGCCCGCTGTTTACTTGTTATTTCCATAATTCCCTCATCCATGCATTCTGCCTGCATTTTTCGGCGAACGCAGCCATGGCACGCGCTCTGTGGCTGACCTGATTCTTTTCATCAAAGCTCATTTGGGCAAAGGTCTTGTGCATTTGGGGCACATAGAACAGCGGATCATAGCCAAAGCCGCCGTCCCCGGCAAAAGCAGTCAGAATTCTGCCCTCACACTCGCCGCGCACCGTAAAATCGCGCTGCGGCACATCGGGAAACGCGATGGCGATCACCGACACAAATCTGGCGCTCCGCTTTTGCTCTGCGACGTCTGCCAGCTTGTCCAGCAGCTTGAGATTGTTTTTTCTGTCATCACACGGCTCCCCGGCGTAGCGCGCGGAATATACACCGGGCGCACCGCCCAACGCGTCGACGGCCAGGCCGCTGTCATCCGCGATGCCGATATAGCCCAGCCGCGTCACCGCACGCGCCTTGATCAGCGCGTTATCCTCAAATGTCTGCCCGTCTTCCGCAATCTCCTGTACAAAACCGATGTCGTCAAGCGACAGCAGTCTCACACTTGGAAAAACAGAATGCAGCAGCTGTTCCATCTCCGTGATCTTATGCCGATTGTGAGAAGCCAATACAATATCCATTCGTATCTCCTTGCTCCGTCTCTTGCTCAGGCGAGCAGAGCGGTGACAAAATCCTCCCCGGAGAAGGGCTGTAGATCCTCCGCCTTTTCTCCCACGCCGATATATTTCACGGGGATATCCAGTTCCTCTTTGATGGAGAAGACAATGCCGCCCTTGGCAGTTCCGTCCAGTTTGGTCAGCACAAGCCCGGTAATGTCCGCCGCGTTTTTGAACTCTTTTGCCTGAATCACCGCGTTCTGACCGGTGGTCGCATCCAAAACCAGCAGCGTTTCGCGGGAGGCGTCGGGCAGTTCCCGGCTGATCACGCGGTTGATCTTCGCAAGCTCGTCCATCAGGTTCTTTTTGTTGTGCAGGCGCCCGGCGGTATCTACAATGAGCACCTCCGCACCGCGGTGCTTGAGCGCCCCGATCGCGTCGTACACAACCGAAGCCGGATCGCTGCCCTGCGGATGCGAAATGAGATCAACGCCCACGCGCTCTGCCCAGACGGCAATCTGATCAATCGCCGCGGCACGAAAGGTATCCGCCGCTGCGATCAGCACTTTTTTGCCGTCGTCCTTGAGCTGCTTGGCAATTTTTGCAATCGAGGTGGTCTTTCCCACACCGTTGACGCCGATGACTAATATCACACAGGGAGCGGGCTCCAGATGCAGGGGCTCACCGGGTCCGATGCTATCCTTCAAAATTTCAATCAGCGCTTCTTTTGCCTGCTCCGGCTCCTGCAGATGCTCCCGCTTCACGCGCTCCCGCAGCTGCTCCAAAATCCGCTCTGTCTGCGGCATTCCCATATCCGCGGTGATCATAACCTCCTCCAGCTCGTCAAACAGTTCCTCGTCAACGTGGGAAAAGGCGCCGAACACCCGGTCGATCGGAGCAAACAGAACCTCTCTTGTTTTGCTCAGTCCTTTTTTCAGTTTATCAAAAAAGCCCATATCATTCTCCGTTTCATCGCCCGTACAGCGCCGCCGGTAAAAAGCGGTGAGGCGCTGCGCCGACCGTTATTTCAGATAATTCCCTACCTCGTTGGCGTTAATCGACAGCACCACAGAAATGCCCTTTTCCTGCATGGTCACGCCGTACAGACGGTCGGCGATTTCCATGGTTCCGCGGCGGTGCGTGATCACAATAAACTGGGTGCGATCGGAATGGCGCTTCAGATAATCTGCGAACTTGTCCACATTGACCTCATCCAGAGCCGCCTCAATCTCATCCAGAATACAGAACGGAGCGGGATTGACCTTGAGCAGCGCAAAATACAGCGCTATCGCGACAAAAGCCTGTTCTCCGCCGGACAGCAGCATCAGATTCTTGATGATTTTGCCGGGCGGCGCCACAACGATCTCCACACCGCTTTCCAGCACATTGTCCGGGTCGGAAAGCACCAGTTCCGCATGTCCGCCGCCGAACAGCTCTGTGAAAACGATTTTAAACTCGCGGTTGATATCCGTCATCGCTGCCGTAAACTTGCGGCGCATTTCCTCCTCCAACTGGAAGACGATCTGCACCAGATCGCTTCTGGACTGATTCAGATCCTCCACCTGGGCGCTGAGAAAATCATGCCGTTCCTTCACCTGTGCATATTCTTCGATCGCACCCACATTGACATGCCCCAGTGCCTTGATCTCCTGCCGGATCCTGCCTTGCTCGCGGGCATTCTCGCCGCGCGTCTGTGCGGTGATCTCGGGATAGCCCAATGCCTGCGCCGTGGTAAAGGTCAGTTCATATTCGTCCCAAAGGGCGGCAGCCTTCTTGTCCTGCTCGTTGAGTGCTGCCTCTTTTTTGGACTTGGCAACCGTCAGCTGCTGGAAGAGCAGCTCCTTGGTATGGTTGCCGTCACGGATTTTGGTGCGCAGCTCGGCGCTTTGCTGTTCAAATTCGCTGTTGTTTGCAATCAGGGTGGCGCGCTGCTGCTCCGACTCCTCCGTCTCCTGCACCGTCTGCGCGCATTGCGCCGTCATTTCGGCGATTTGCTGCTGATGCTGCATGCGGGTCTGCTCCAGCGTCGCGTTGTCAGCGTCAATTGCCGCAAAGCGGTCATGCGCGGCGGCGATGTTGCCCTCATGCAGCTGCACGCCGCTGCGATAAATCTCCGCGTCCTTGTTTGCCTCCGCCAATGCGATCTGATGGGTGCCGAGCTGCTTTTGCAGAGCAGTCATACGGCGGCTGAGCACGCCCCGCTCCTCCGAAAGCGCGGTCTGCGCCTCCTTGATTTCTCCCTGTCGGCGCTCCGTTTCATCCTTTTCGGCGCAAAGCTGTGCACGGCGTGCCTCGTATGCTTCGCCGTCCTCCTGCATGCGCCGCATTTCCTCTTCCAGCTTTGCCTTTGCCTCCCGGTCGTTTTCCAACTGGCTCTCGATCACCTGCTGCTGCGTTTTTTCCGCCTGCATCATGGCGTTGATCACTTCCAGATCCGCATCCGAACTATCCGCGGCATCCCGCAGCTCGTCTGCCTGCTCCGTCAAGCCCCTCATCTCTTCGCCGAGCCGGTCAATCTGTCCGCGCAGCGTCTCACAGGCAGTGCGCAGCGTTTCCATCTGCGCGACGCGGGAGAGCATGCCGTTTTCATGCTTCACGCTGCCGCCGGTAAAGGAACCGCCGGCGTTGATCACCTGTCCGTCCAGCGTGACCACCTTGATTTTGAATGCGAAATGACGGGCAACCGCCGTTGCATGGTCCAGCGTGTCGCACACCAATGTTCTGCCAAGCAAGCTCTCGACAACAACGGTATATGCGCTGTCGCAGGAAACCAGCGAGGAAGCAACTCCGACATAGCCCGGCATTTTTTCCGCCGTGCGGATGTCTCCGTGCAGCGGCTGTGCCCGGACGGTGTTGAGCGGATAAAAGGTGGCGCGTCCGCCGCCCTGCTCCTTAAGATAGCGGATTGCCGCTTTGGCGCTGGCGTCATCCCGGACGACGATATTCTGAATTCCGGCGCCCAGGGCCGTTTCAACCGCAGTTGCATAACGCGGCTCGACGCTGATCAGCTTTGACAGCGGCCCGTAAATTTCCGCGCCGCCGATTCGGTTCTGCTCGTATGCCTGCATCACGGTGCGGACGCTGCGGGAATAGCCCTCCAGCAATTCCTCCATGCGTCCCAGCGCGTCCATCCGTTCTTTTTTTGCGGTAAACTCCACAAACAGCGCGTTCTGCTGTTCGGACAGTGTTTTTTTGTTTTC
>DBGFNI010000055.1:0-7099 GCA_048527645.1 Eubacteriales bacterium
ATTGACTGTTTCGGTAAAAATAGATATACTGTAGAGGGGGAGCCTTTCCGTGAAACGAAAAGGCAGGCAGGGGATATGCCTGTGCCGCGGGCGAGGGAGCCGGAGCGGCTCACCGTGCGCACCCTTTGCCGGATGTTTCCGGCTTGCAGGCAGTGTTGGGGAAACAATAGATACCGCGGTGCGCGGCGAAACGGAGGTCATGTATGAATACGATCATCACCATCGGAAGGGAATACGGAAGCGGCGGAAAGGAAATCGCCGCGATTTTGGCAAAACGCTTTGATATTCCCTGCTATGACAGGGAACTGATTTTGCTTGCCGCGGAAAAGAGCGGCTTGTCGCGCGACGTGCTCGAACGAGTGGATGAGACGGCGACCAACAGCTTTTTGTATGCGATTTCGACCGGGAACTACGGTATGGGCGGCATATACGGCAGCATGGATCTTCCGCTCAACGACAAGCTCTTTATCGCGCAGTCCAATGTCATCCGCGAGGCGGCGGAGGCGGGGCCGTGCGTCATTGTCGGGCGTTGCGCGGACGCGGTGTTAGCTCAGTGGGGCAATGTGGTCTCAGTGTTTATTTGGGCTGAGATGGATTACCGCATGAAAAATGTGATGGCGCGGGAAAACGTCACCGACAAGAAAGCCGTGGAAATCATTGCGAAAAAGGATAAAAAGCGCGCGTCGTACTATAATTTTTATACACAGAAAACCTGGGGCGTGCGGCAGAGCTACGATCTGTGCATCAACCATACGCAGCTTGACGCGCAGGCGTGCGCCGACATCATTGCGGACTATGTGCTGGCGCGTGAGGCGCGAGTAGCGGCTCAATAAATCCGCTTTTGCTTCTGCCACATGTGCGCAAGCCGATCTGCGAAACGTGCCCGGTTTTGCTTGCGTTAAGGTGCGGTAAAGCAAGAAATATGTGTGGCTGTTAGCAGCAGAAGAATCAAACGAAAAAGGCGGTGCAATCCCATGGGGATTGCACCGCCTTTTTTGTCAATCGGCTTGCGCGGGGGAGATACCGGAATCGGGAATCCCGGCGCGCGCTTTGCAGGGAATATTACGCGTCGCGCAGGCAGAGCATAAAGGCAGGCATCGACTGATCTTCGGAGAAGACGCGCTTGCCGAAAGCGGGGAACTGCTCGCGGTGCAGCTTCAGCTGCGCGCCGCAGCGCTCCACCTCATCCGTCACATCATAGGCGGTGTCATCTGCCAGATCCTGCACCCAGACGCGCTTGTTTGCGATATCCTGCTCATAGCGCAGGGTCAGCGAATTGTAGGATTCGCCGAAGATGCCCACTGCGCTCTCGGCGCTTGCCACGTCAATGGTGATGTCTGCATATGCCCAGCAGTTTTCCCAATCCTTGACGGTGCGGCGCGTTGCGTAAACGCCGACGGCGCCCGTCTCGGGATGAGTTGCGCAGAGCACCCAGGGCTGATACTGACCGATTTCCAGACGGACTTCTGCCAGGGGCATGTTCCGCGACAGGCGGCAGGGGGCGCTTTGCCGGATGACGTTTTTGTCAGGATACATAAACTCGTTGCACATCCACTCGTCGTCCACAAAGTTGCCTTCGTTCTTCACGGCGAAGGGCGGCATGATTTTCTGCCAATGGAGCGCGCGGATACATTCGGACCAGGTTCCGGCGTGGCGCAGGGGATGGCGCATGATGCCGGCTGTACAGCCGAAAGCAGCAGCAAAATAGACCTCGTCCTCCACATTGATAATATGCTTGCTGCCGTTGTTCTCATCCAGTTTGGGTGCGACCTTGAGCAGGGCAGACACGCGGGATACGGTGGTCGGGATCAGGGTGATGCCGCCGCAGTCGTAGGAACGGTAATAGTCGCTGACGTTGAATACACGCAGCACATGGCGCTCCCGTGCTTCCCGTTCTGCGCGGGTTTCGCGATCCGGCTCCGGTGCGGCGCTGCCGCAGACATGCGCGTGTTCCACTTGCAGGGAGGGAGCGTACTGACGGACGATTTTGGTCAGGTTTTCCCGTGCCAGCGCGTTGTTCCAATAGTGCTGACCCCAGTCCATCTTCCAGTAGCAGATGCCTGCCTCGTTGGACCATTTTGCCAGCTTGATCCAGTGTGCGACATATTCGTCCATGTTATACATCACATCGGTTTGGCGGCTGATCTGCATCGGCATCCACAGACCCACTCCCGCAAAGCCGTAGCTCTTTGTGCGGTCAACCAGCCATTTGAGCGCCTGCGGCGGCGTCATGCCCTTGGTAGAGGGGAAGCGTTCGGGATCGGGATAACCGACGCCGTAGCGGTAGATTTCCTCCGGGTTGCGCGTGCCGTAGGGGACATCCCAACCGTCGTCAAAAACGACAATCAGCTCGTCCTTGCGTCCGTTTTCGTCGGGGTAGGTGGACAGCAGACCGCGCTGCCCGAAGACACGCTCTTCATCCATGCCTTCGGCGCCGCCCTGTGTGCACCAGGTACAGTAGTAATTGCCTTTCCAACTGTCGCCTGTAAGGGCTTTCTTGGGGATCAGATTCATGATAACTCTCCTTATAATGCAGTTTATTTCGATCGGAATCTTACCAGTGTTTGCAGCATAGACGCCAGTGCGTCCAGCAGCGTATCCAGTTCTTCTTTCGTGTTTTCATGGGAAAGGGAAATGCGCAGCGTGCTGTCCGCCTGATCGCGGTCCAGTCCGAATGCCTGCAAAGTGTGGCTGACCTTCCCGCTGTTTGCGGCGCATGCAGAGCCGGCGGAGACGCAGATGCCGCGTGTCGACAGGGCGTTGAGCGCCGTGTTGCTTTTGATGTACGGCAGGGTGATGCTGATGATATGCGGGGCACATTGCCCGTTTTTCGGCTCGTTGATACGGATTTCGTGCAGTGCGGGGGTGGCGGCGAGCTGCTGTGTGAAATGCCGGCGCAGCTGCACGATCGTTTGCAGTCTTTGCCGCATTTCTTCCGCGCCCTCCGCGGCAGCCGCACCGAAGCCGGCAATGCCGGGAAGGTTGTAGGTTCCCGAACGGAAATTCTGCTCCTGTCCGCCGCCGAATATCACCGGGGCGAGATGCTTGCCCTTCAGCACGTTTGCGCTCAGATACAGTGCGCCCACCCCTTTCGGGCCGTGCACCTTATGCGCCGAAACGGTGATCAGATCCGCGCCGGTCGCACTTAGCGGACGCGGCAGCTTCAAAAAGCCCTGCACGGCGTCGGTGTGAATCACCACATCTGGGTTTTCCCGCCGTGCTGCCGCGCCGATGGCGGCAATATCGTTCACCGCGCCGGTCTCGTTGTTGACCAGCATACAGCTGACCAAAAAGGGCTTTTTGCTTTCCGAGAGCACACGGCGGTAACAGTCCATATCAAATACGCCGCCCACAGTGGGGATGCGTATCACCTCAAAGCCCTCCTGCTCCAGCTGCCGCGCCGGCTGTTCCACCGCGGGATGCTCGCTGTCGCTGATGATGATGCGTCCGCCGCGGCGGCTTTGCTTTGCGTGCGCAACGCCGCACAGCGCCATGTTGTCCGCCTCTGTTCCGCTCGCCGTGAAGACCAGCTGTGCGGGCTTGGCGTCGGCAAAGCCCATTGCGCAAAGCACTTGCTTGCGCGCGGCGGTGAGCAGATGCTCTGCATCCAGCCCCGCGCAGTGCAGGGAGGAGGGATTGCCCCAGCATTGTGTCAGCGCCTGCTCCATGGCTGCAACGGCTTTTTCGCTCGGCCGTGTTGTGGCGCTGTTGTCCAGATAAATCATCATCCTTTTGCCCTCAACGGAAGGAGAAGCACTCCATCACGCGGCACACATCCTCATAATGCAGATCGAACATATCCGGGGTGGAAGTGTAGGTGAGAATATAGATACTGCTACTGTATTCGCACAGCACCATCATCCACTTATATTCCTTTCCGGCGACCTTGCCGGTGAAAAGATAGCGATATGCGTCCTTGCCGCCGAGCTTGACGGAGGAACCGTTGTCAGACAGCTCAAAATCCGTAAAGGAAGCGCGGAACTGCTCCGAATAGCTTTCAAAATATGTTTTCGCATCGGGACAGTTGGTGTCCATGCCCACCGCCGTGACATTCAGATTGGACGCCTGCTCATCCTGCGTGTTCAAACTGGTCATGCCCCGCGTGGTGTCGACAATCCAATCGCCGGGCGCATACAGCACATACTGCTCGTTTTCCGCTTCAATCGCCACATATCCCCGCGGGATATCCACTCCGGTTTCCGTGGTTTGGTTTTCGCAGGCGCACAGCGCGCATACCGTCAGGCACAGCGCCGTGATGCAGGTGAGAATCCGCAGGACAGATCTTTGTGAATGCTTCATCATTTTGGTGTTCCTTTCTTGCCGTTTGGCGTTCACAAATATGATAATCCAATTGATACGCCGTTTCAAGTGGTATTTGTAAATTCCGATTTTTCGATCGTTACTGCAAAAGCATTTTCTGCCGCAGGCGCTGATTGCCCGGCTCGGAAAGCGTCGGGTCCTCGCGCAATATTTCCGCCGCCGCGGCAAAGGCGTCGGAAACCGTCGCCATATCCTCGCACAAATCCGCCATGCGGAAGCGGATGCCGCCGCTCTGCCGAAATTCCCGATCCAGCAGTCCCCCGCGGCTGAAAAAGTCGCCGGGACCGCGCAGCTCCAGATCCTTTTTTGCCACCTCAAAGCCGGAGGCCGTTTGCCGCATGGTTTGCAGGCGCTGCTTCGCCGCTTCACTTTGCGCGTCGCTGATCAGCACGCAGTAGCTTTTTTCTGTGCCGCGCCCCACGCGCCCGCGCAGCTGATGCAACTGCGAGAGGCCGAACAGCTCGGCGTTTTCAATCACGATCAGTGTCGCGTTGGGAACGTCAACGCCCACCTCAACAACGGTGGTACACACAAGAATATCCATGTTTCCCGCAGCAAATTCTGACATGACGGCGTCTTTTTCGTCGCTTTTCATCTTTCCGTGCAGGCATCCGATGCGAAAGGCGGGAAAGACCTGCTGCAGCTCCTGCGCGTATTCCACGGCGCATTTGCGCGCGTCGCTTTCCTCGTTTTCCACAGGTGAAAACCCGCTGTAATATTCCGCCTGCTCCGCCAGGCGCGCGTCCTCTTCTGTGCGGGAGATCGCGGGGCAAACGATATAAGCCTGACGCCCCGCCTGCACCTGCTTTTCCAAAAAGGTGTTGAGGCGCGCACGGTAACTGCTGTCAACACACACCGTCTGCACGGTTTGTCTGCCGGGGGGCAGCTCGTCGAGGGTGGTTTGCTCCAAGTCGCCGAAGAGCATCAGCGCAAGGGTGCGGGGAATGGGTGTTGCGCTCATGACCAGCACATGCACGCCCTGCGTTTTGTTTTGCAGTCTGGCGCGCTGCATCACGCCGAAGCGGTGCTGCTCGTCCGTGATCACCAGTCCCAGATTTTCAAATGCAACATCGTCCTGCAGCAGCGCGTGCGTCCCGATGACCACGGGGATTGCCCCGTCAGACAGTTCCCGCTTGATGCGTTCTTTTTCGCGGGGCTTGGTTGCGCCGATGAGGAGCGTGACCGGGATGCCCAGCGGCGCAAACAGCTTTTCCAGCGATTTTTGGTGCTGACGCGCCAGAATCTCGGTGGGCGCCATCATCGCCGCCTGATATCCGTTTTGCACGGCAAGATAAATCGCGGCGGCGGCGCACACGGTTTTGCCGCTGCCCACATCGCCCATCAAAAGGCGGTGCATGGGGCTGCTTTTGCGGCACATATCCTGCTGCAAATCAGCCACCGCCCGGCTCTGCGCGCCGGTCAGCGCGTAAGGCAGCGCCCGGAGGAACGGGGCAACATCGTCGCGGGGGCAGGGCAGTGCCGTCTGCGCGCTTTGCAGTGCGCGCTTTTGCGACAGCCCCAGTGCAAACACCGTTAATTCTTCAAAGATAATTCTTCGCCTTGCACGTTCCAGATCCGCCGCGCTTTGCGGTCGGTGAATTTGCTGCATGGCGTATTTTTCGCCACAGAGATTGTATTGCTCGCGCACCCGCAGCGGCAGGGAATCCGGCGTGTTTGCCGGATAGAGCATGGTCAGCGCGCTCTGCACGGCGTCGGAGATGATCTTCTGTGTCAGGCCCTCCCGGGCGGGATAGACCGGCAGCAGAGCGGGGAGGCTCTCTCCCGTTGTCCCCGGGGCGACGGCCTCTGTTTTCGGATTGATCATCTGTATTTCAAAATGCTCTGCCTGCACCTTGCCGTAGCAGCGCCAGACGCTGCCCGGGACAAGCGTTTGCCGCCGGTACGGCTGATTGAAAAAGATCAGCTGCAGCCGTCCGCTGTCATCGGCGGCGACGCATTTTGTGATATTCATATTCCGCTTGAGTACGCGGTATACCGGCGTGCTTTCGATGCGGACGATCACCGAGGCGGTCTGCCCGTGGGACAGCGCCTGCACCGCAGAGAGGTTGCCCCTATTTTCATACAGGCGCGGAAAGTGGCAGACAAGATCATACAGATTTCGGATGCCCATCTGTTCAAACAGCTTTTCGCGCTTGTCGCTAATGCCGTGCAAAATGCCGGGGGACGCGTGAAACAGAAGCTCTGTCTGCGATTGCTCTGCCATGTTCTTTCCTCCTTTGTTCTATTTTGCTTTGCGCCGTGAAAAGATGCAAAAGGGCTGCCCTACCGAAACAGGCGATCCAGTCCCAACCGCCGCCGCAGAACCATTCTGTAAAAGCGGATCAGGATGGCAAAGCAGACTTCCAAAAACACAAACACGCCGTTGCCCACCAGATAAACCACGGGTGAATAGACAAGTCCCGTGTCCGGCAGCATCAAAACGGAGTTGACACCCCAGATCATCACGGTCAGCGCCGCGTTGAACCAAAGCAGCTTCAAAACCCAGGAAAGCACTGCCGGCAGATGCGCGAAGTATTCGCGCAGAATGGGATAGTAGCCGAGCAGGAGAAACAGCAGCGCCGGAAACTTGTTGGGCAGAATGAAAAAGGCAAGCACGCCGGTCACGCCCCAGGACAGCCAGGAATAATACCCACCGATTTCAATCGCGACAACGGCGACCAGCATCATGGAAACGGCTGCCGCCGTCAGATCAAGCACATCCAGCACCGCGCCGAACAGCAGCACCAATACGTTCATGGCGCATATAATTGCGCACAAA
>DBGFNI010000056.1:0-10674 GCA_048527645.1 Eubacteriales bacterium
ATATTATATTGTATAGATTTTTTCGATATTATATTGTATAGATTTTTTCGCCCAAGCCTTTTTTGCAAAAGCGGCATGCGGTGAAAATATTGCCTGATTCGGTCAGACCATGCCGGCAGGCGGTGCCCGCACAGGGCAGACGATACCGACAGATGACGCCGCTGCGGGCGGCGGGAGGGAGTAAGCTGTGAAAAACCGAGATATCCGAAAGTTGACTTCCTTGTCTTTTCCATTTGTCCGCCGGATGCTTTGCGTCCTGTCGTTTCTGCTGTGCGTTGCATGCTGCGGCTGTTCTGTGATTGTGCCGCCGGCGGGAGAGTCTGCAACGAAGGAGACGGCGACAACCGAACCGTCAAAAAGCCTTTATGACCCGGATCAGACCGAGCAAATGCTGTCGCAGGCAGAGCAGTATCTTGCGGATTTGCAGAAAAAGGATATGGGCGGGGAGATGCTGGTGATCGCGACGGTGCGCGCGGATTCGGTTGCACCGCTGACGGCGAACAGCGCGCTGGACGCCTATCGGGAAAAGCGCAATCAGATGATCTCGGAGGCATTTCACTGTCAGCTTCTGGTGATGGAATACGACGCTGACACCTTATACAACAATCTGCTGCAGCAAAAGGAGCAGAACGCCGGTACCTTTCTCAATGCGGATCTGCTGATGCTGCCGCAGCGCGAAATCGGTCGCTTTGTTGCTGCCGGCTTGCTCTCAGACATCCGCTCGCTGCCGCATGTGGATCTGTCCGCGCCGTATTTTAATCAGGAGGCGCTTGATCAGACTGCCGCGGGCAACGCGGTGTATGCTGCCGCAGGCGATTTTTCCTCCGCGCCGGATTATGCCGTGGGCGTTTACTATAACAAAACCATGCTCGCGCAGCTGGGCGTGGAAGACGCGGCGCAGTTTTTGTCTGACAACAGCTGGACATGGGACACCTTTGTTTCCCTGTGTCAAAAGGCGCAGCAGGCACAGCATTGGGGATATATGCTGGATGAGGAGCTGAACATGACGCTCCCCGAAGTGGTGCTTGCCTCTTCCGGCTATCATGCGATTGACGCCGCGCGGGATCAGACGCCCGAACTGCGGGATGACACAGAGATGCTGCGGCGCATTGCCGCGGCGGAAAACAAGGTCTGGTCAGGGGTGACGCGCCCCGACATGGATTCGGATGCGCTGAAGAACACGACGGCACAAAATGAGTTTCTCAGCTCAAATGCGCTGTTCTGTATCGGAACGCTCAGCACCATGGAGACGCTTGGTGAGCAGAACAACATCGCGTGGGGGATGCTGCCTTTGCCAAAGGTATGCGCGGAGCAGGCGGAATATGCCTCTCCCCTGACGGACAGCGCGCCGCTGCTGTGTGTATCCTCCGTTGCCCAGGATGTTGATCTGTGCGGCATGCTGGTGCAGGCGCTGAATGCGGCGTCCTACGGCTATCTCGATGAGTTTTATTATCACTATGTTTTGGGGACGCTGGCGCCGGATCATCTGACGGTGCTTTCCGCTTATTATGCGATGCGGGGCAGATATTATGATTTCAGGGAGATGTACAGCAAGGGCTATGCAGAGATTCAGGACGGAATCACCCTGCCCCTGCTGGGCGGAACGGAATTGCAGTCCGCAGATCCGGGCGGAACGGTGAGCGCGCTGCTCGGACGCATATTCTGCGTGTCGGCGAAAAGATCGCCGTAGGACGCAACACCGATATGACAGATCAACGGCGAGAATACGACTGAAAGGACCCGACTGTTTATATGAAAATACTTCATTGTGCGGATATTCATCTGGACCCTCCTTTTTCCGGATTGACGATTCCACAGGCGCAGGCGCGGCGTGAAATGCTGCGCGGCACCTTTTCGGATATGACGGATTATATCATTTCGCAGAATATCCCGCTGGTACTGATCAGCGGAGATCTCTTTGATACGCCGCAGCCGGCGGCGGACACTGTTGCTTTTGTCTGTGAGAGGTTTTCCGCGGCGGCGGACACGGTTTTTGTGATCGCGCCGGGAAATCATGATTACGGGCAGGCGCCCTGGACGGAGCTGTCCCGCCTGGAAAATGTCCGGGTGTTTTCTCACACATCTGCGGCGTCGTTTGACATGACCCTGCGGGGTGAGCCGATTCATGTCTGGGGCTGGGGCTTTGAAGAGGAACGGCTGGAGCACAATCCGTTGCAGGGCTTTCGCGTGTCCGATGCCGCGGCGCTCAATGTGCTCTGCGCGCATTGCGCCCTGGGAGAAAAAAACAGCCCGTACGCGCCGGTTACCAAAGAGGAGTTGGAGCAGTCGGGACTGGACTATGCCGCGCTGGGGCATGTGCATAATGCGGACGGCATGCGGCGGATCGGCGAGACCTACTACGCCTATGCGGGATGTTTGGAGGGGCGCAGCTTTGACGAGGTGGGAACCAAGGGCGTTTATCTGCTGGATCTGCACAAGCAGGACGGCGCGCTTTCTTTCTCTGCAAAACGGATTCGCTTTGCCAAGCGGCATTACGAGTGTGAAACGGTGGATATCACCGGCGCGGAAAAGAGCACGCAGGTGGTTCAGGCAATCCGCGACCGCATTGCCGCGGCGGAATATGACGAGAACACCGTTCTGCGCGTCATTCTGACCGGAGAGGTTTCCCGCGATCTGGTGCTGAGCACCCCTTTTCTGGAGCAGCAGGATTACGGAATTGTGCAGCTTGAGGCGGAGGTGCGCACAGAGGTGATGCAGCAGCCGCCCCATGACGATCTGGAGCACGATCCGACGGTGCGCGGCGCGTTTTACCGTCAGCTCAAGCCCCTGCTCGACAGCGAGGACGCGGAGGAGAGGCGCACGGCGGAACTGGCACTGGAATACGGACTGAAGGCCCTTGCGGGCGAGGAAATATCCCTGTCATGACAAAAAGGAGAATTGCAGAACATGATCATTGAGCAGCTGCAGATCGACAGCTTCGGATTTTTGAAGCAGCAGACCTACACCTTTTCCCGCGGGCTGAACATCATAGAGGGAGAAAACGAGACAGGAAAGAGCACGCTGTGCCTGTTTATTAAATTTATGCTGTACGGGCTGGCGCGCGGAACGGAGCGCGAACAGGGAGTGAGCTTTGACACCGGCCGCGCGGCGGGAACCATGACCATCCGTGTGGGGGGAGAGCGCTATCGGATTGAGCGCACGCTCACCGCCTCCGGCAACACCTTCAAGGAGCAGGTGCGCACACTCGATCTGCGCACCGGCGCGCCGGCTTTTGTCAATGACGAGCCGGGCACGGCGCTGTTCGGCGTCAACGGTGATGTGTTTTTGAACACCGCGTTCATCCGGCAGACCGCAGACAGCACGGTGGGAGGAAAGACGCTGCGCGAAAGCGTGGAGAACATTCTTTTTTCCGCACATGAGGATATCAACACCAAAAAGGCGATCAAAAAGCTGGAGGATGTGCGGGTATACTATCTGCATAAGAACCGCAAGGGGGGCTTGCTTTGGGAGCTTGAGCATCAGCTCAACGATCTGGAGGGGCGTCTGGAGCATGCCACCGTCAACGATGAGCAGCTGACGGGGGTGAAGGCGAGCATCGCCGAGGTGAAACGCAATCTGGACCGCAACCGGGAAAAAATCGACCGGCTGCAAAATCTGATGCAGGTCAACGAGGAGCTGGCCGCGCTGAGCAAGCTGGACAGCGTGCAGCAGGCCCGGGAACGGGAGGAAGCGGAAAAGCAGGCGGCGGAGGATTTGATTTACCGAACCTTCCGCACACCTGAAATGCCTCGCACGGATTATGTGACGGAACTAAAACTCGGCGCGGAGAAGCTCCGCCACTGTCAGCAGGATCTGGATCAGGCGCAGGAGCAATACCGCGATATGGAATTCCGTGCCGTGCAGGAAAATCCGAAAGAGGATCTGATGCATGCGTTGGCAGAAGCGGGTGGACTCGACGCGGTGCGCGGAGAAAAAAAGCAGCTGCTGCGTACCAGACTGATCTGCACGATTTGCTTTACCGTCTTTTTGCTGCTTGCATTGGGATTGGGCGGGCTGCTGGGCATGACCTACTGGATTTCCCGTTCGGTTGACATGCTGCAGGGGGTGCTGTTTGCCGCAGCCCTGGCGCTGTCCTTCTTTTTCCTGGCTTGCCGCGGTGCGGCAGGGGGAAAAATCGAGGCGTTGATCCGGCGGTACCGCTGTGATACGCTGGACGAATTTGACAATTTTTTAGAGGAATACTCCATCAGCGAGGCACGCCTGAATTTTCATGCGGACAATCTCGCGGCGGGACGGGCGCGTGTTGCACAGGCGCAGGAACTGCTGGATGAACAGGCGCGTCAGTGCGCGGAAACGCTGGAGCATTTGCGCGATCCGGAGTCGCCCGCGATTGATCCGACTCATTTGAAGGCGGAGCATCTGGAGGACATTGCACAGCAGCTGCAATGCACGGTGCAGCAGATTCGGGAGCATTTGGCACAGGCAGAACAGTACCGCGCGGTGTGGAACAACATTTTGTCCCAGCTCTCCGCATACGGCTCTGCGGAGGCGGTCAGAGAGCGGATCACCCAGCTGCAGGCGCTGCAAAAGCAGTATAACCCCGACGGGCTTGCGCCGGATCGGCTGAAGCTGGAGATTGATTTTGCACGGAAGGCAAACGCAGCATTGGAGGAACGACGCAGCCTGCTGTATGAGCAGCTTGCCGCGCTGCAAAGTCAGGCAACCGATCCGAAAAAAACACAGGAGCGGCTGCTCACGGTCAAGGAACAGTATGCAGATTCCAAGCGGAAATACCGTGCGGTATGCATGGCGCTGGACGCGGTTTTCCGCGCGTCGGAGCAGCTGCGCAGCACGGTAGCGCCCCGTCTGTGTGAGCAAACCGTGAAAACGGTTGACGATGTGATCGGCGGGGAAAAGCGAGAACTGTATCTGGACGAAAACTACACGCTCAATTATAGCGACGGCGGCAAGGCACATCCTGCCAGCCTGCTCAGCGCCGGTACACGCGATCTGACATATTTCGCGCTGCGGCTGAGTTTGGTGGACATGCTGTACACAGAGCAGCTTCCGCCTCTGATTTTAGACGAGAGCTTTGTGAAAATGGATGACGGAAGAATG
Organism: Eubacteriales bacterium; assembly: GCA_048527645.1. GTDB lineage: Bacteria > Bacillota > Clostridia > Oscillospirales > CAG-272 > HGM12669. The sequence goes on from DBGFNI010000056.1 coordinate 5,080, forward strand.
CACCGCGCGCTGACCGTGCTCGCGCACCGTGTGGAAAAAGAGGGGCAGGCGCTGCTCTTCACCTGCCATACGCGGGAAAGAGAGGCGGCGGCGCAAATCGGTTCGTACTCTTTGGTGGAGCTGTAACATTCGGTTGATATTTCCGGTTTATACTGTCTTTCAGAATTCAAAACAAAGAGAGGTAGATCATCTTGAGTGAAAACAACGAAAGCCGCCGTGGCGGCATTTCCGTCGACATCGAACATTTGTTTCCGATCATCAAAAAATGGCTGTATTCCGATAAGGAGATTTTCCTGCGGGAAATCGTTTCCAACGCGTCGGATGCAATCACCAAATTAAACCGTCTGTCCTCCCTGGGTGAGGTCAGAGACCTGGAAAACGATTTTCGGATCGACGTGATTCTGGATCCCGATGAGGGGACGCTGTCGGTGTGCGACAACGGCATCGGCATGACGCAGGAGGAGGTCAGCCGGTATCTGTGCCAGATCGCACTGTCCGGCGCGATGGACTTCATCTCCAAATATGAGGGGGAGAATGCCGAGGGCAGCGGCATCATCGGCCATTTCGGTCTGGGCTTCTATTCCGCATTTATGGTCAGCGACAAGGTGGACGTGTATACCCGTTCCTATACCGGCGCGCCCGCTGTTCATTTCTCCTGCAACGGCGAGGGCGATTATGAAATGACTGAGATTTCGGCGCAGGATGCTCCCGCACGCGGGACGCGCGTGGTGATGCATATTACCGCTGATGAGGAGGAATATCTGAACGCCGGCAAGGTGCGGGAAATGCTGGATAAATACTGTGCGTTTATGCCGTATGAAATCTATTTCACCGACCTTGGCGAAAAGGAAGAGCCCAAACAGGAAGCAGAAGAACAAAAAGAGGGCGAGCAGACGGAAAAGCCGGCGCCCAAGCCGATCAATGACACCCATCCCCTGTGGCAGAAATCCGCAGCGGAGTGCACCGAACAGGACTATAAGGATTTTTATCAGAAGGTATTTCACGATTATCGCGAGCCGCTGTTCTATATTCACATCAATGCCGATTACCCCTTGAATTTCAAGGGAATTCTGTACTTCCCGCGTCTCAACCAGCATATGGACAGCATGGAGGGGCAGATCAAACTGTATTATAACCAGGTGTTTGTCGCAGATCATATCAAGGAGCTGTTGCCTGAGCATCTGACCATGCTGCGCGGTGTGCTTGATTGTCCCGAGCTGCCGCTCAATGTCTCCCGTTCTTATCTGCAAAACAGCGCTTATGCTGCAAAAATCGGGCAGCATATCTCCAAAAAGGTTGCGGATAAGCTGACCGGCATGTTCCAAAACGATCGGGAAAACTATGAGAAGCTCTGGGGGGATCTGAAGACCTTTGTCGAATATGCCTCCCTGCGGGAGCGCAAGTTCTACGACCGCGTGAAGGACTGTGTGATTTACGCGTCGGTTGAGGACGAGGCGCACAAATATCTCACATTGTCCGAATATCTGGAGCTTGCCAAGAAAACAAATGACAAGACGGTGTATTATACCACCGATCCGATCGGGCACAGCCAGTATATCCGGATTCTCCGGGCGCAGAATGTCCCGGTGATCACGGTTGACACGGTGTTGGAATCACAGTTTATTCAGATGGTGGAGCAGACCAATGAGGGCGTTCATTTTGTCCGCGTGGACGCGGACATCTCGGGTGCACTGAAGGAAGAGGGAGAAAGCGTGGAGGACGAGGCGCTGACCAAGCTGTTCCGCGATGTGAGCGGAAACGCAGAAATGAAGGTCACGCCGGCGCGCCTCAAGGATGAAACGGTTCCTGCCATTGCGACGGTTGAAGAGCAGGCGCTGCGTATGGAGGAAATGATGCGGATGTATCAGCTGCACAACGGAACGGATATGGCGGTGCCGCCGCAGCAAATCGCGCTGACCGTCAATACCAACAACGCGCTGATTCAGCGTCTGCAAAACGAGAGCGATGATGAGAAGGCAAAGCGGATCGCCGCGCATATTTACCATCTTGCGTTGCTTTCCCAGCGTCAGCTGACTGCAGAGGAACTCAATGCGTTTTTGCAGGAGAGCTATCAGATTCTCGGCCAGATCTGACGGGCGCCGCGTGCAAGCCAAGTAAAACAAGGTCCCGGCGGGACACGGTGCATACCGTATCCCGCCGGGACTTTTGCTCACCCGTCAAAAGAGCTGTCCGGGCAGCGTTTGTTTTTCCTTGTGCGGAAACTGTTGGTCAAACTCGTCGACCTGCGCGTCATCAACAAAGTAGCCCTCCGGCGTGCGGTACACGCCGGTGACACCGTCCAAAAAGCCCGCTTTCAGCTGCCGGAGCAGAAAGTACGGAACCTCGTTTTCCAGTGGCTCGGCGTAGTAGTGAATGCCGCTTTTTGAGGCGACGTCAAACCCGCATTTGCCGTAAAAGTCGATGTTCCCCTCCATACAGACGGCGCCGACGCCCATTTCGGCGGCTTTCTCCAGCGCATAGTCCAGCAGCACCTTCCCGTAGCCCTTGCGCTGATAGTCGGGATGGATGCTGATCGGTCCGAAGGTCATGATCGGCAATACGCTGCCGTCGTCCGCCCGGATTTCCGCGCGGACAAACATGACATGCCCGATGATTTGTCCGCCGACCTCCAAGACGAAGTCCAGCTCTTTGACAAACTCGGGTCTGTCCCGAAACTGGTGCAGCACATAGTGCTCGGAGCAGCCGGGGCGGTACACGTTCCAAAACGCTTCCCGCGTCAGATTTTCAACGGTGCGGTAGTCCGCTGGGGTTTCTTTGCGAATGATGTAGTCATTTTTCATGTTCTTTTCCTCTTTTGGTTGTTGACCGTCAACTGCGAGAGGCGTGCGGAGAATGGATTTGCAAGCCTCCCGCTTACACTGCACTCTCCAAGGTGTTGTTTTGTTTCAAACAGCAATTCTCCTGAAAAATAGATTCGGACGTGTTGTCCGTGCTTTCAGTATAGCACATTTTTTTGCAGATTGCAAGTTGCCGAATTGCGATTTTTATGATATGATAAGGGTACTGAAAGATGGCGGCATACGCCCTGATCTTTGACCGGTGCCGGAACGGCACACAAAAACGGCAATCTGAAAAAAGCAATCAGACTCTGCATATCGCGTTCAGAGTCTGTCGGAGGTGGAAGGATGAAACTGATATCATGGAATGTCAACGGCTTTCGGGCATGCCTCAATAAGGGCTTTGCATCCTTTTTTGAGGAGGCGGACGCGGACTTTTTCTGCTTGCAGGAGACAAAAATGCAGCCTGACCAGGCGCAATTCGCAGCGGACGGATATTTCCAGTATTGGTACAGCGCACAACGCAAGGGGTATTCCGGGACGGCGATTTTCACCAAGCACCGTCCCCTTGATGTGACTTACGGGCTGGGCATTGCCGCCCATGACACCGAGGGCAGAATCATCACGCTGGAGTATGACCGATTTTATCTCCTGTGCGTCTACACGCCCAACGCGCAGCGGGAGCTTGCACGGCTGGCGTATCGGATGGAGTGGGAGGACGCGCTGCGGGAATATATGACGCGGCTGGATCGCATAAAGCCGGTGATTTATTGCGGAGACTTGAATGTGGCGCATGAGGAAATCGATCTGAAAAATCCGAAAACCAATCATTTCAGCGCGGGCTTTTCCGATGAAGAGCGCGGCAAATTTTCCGAACTCCTTTCGGCGGGCTTTACGGATACTTACCGCCGTCTGTACCCGGAAAAAGTCGAGTATTCCTGGTGGAGCTATATGCATCAGGCGCGGGCAAAGAATATCGGCTGGCGCATCGACTATTTTGTGGTTTCCGACCGCCTGATGCCCGCGGTGCGGGACAGCTATATTTTAGGCGGCGTGACCGGGAGCGACCACTGCCCCGTGGGGCTGGAGATCGACATCGGAACCGACGCGCTTTGATGCGTTTTGGGCGGGCAGCAGCCATGGAAAAATAAAAAGAGAGCAGGAAACGCAATCCAAAACGCGATTCCTGCTTTTGTCTGCTGCGCGGAACCGATGCCGATTTGTCGCTTTTCGGCGCACACCGCATTTGTGATCACGGCATACGCGCCGGGAAACGCAAAATGCTTGGAAGGGAAAACGGTGGAACAACAATAAACATCGCAGATCAGATTGTGCGATCAAAAATCCAATGTTCCTTTGCTCCCCCGGCTCGATTGTCAAATGAAATAAAGTATGATATAATGGGAAAAACAAATATATAATACAAATCGTTTCGGAGTAACATATGGAATACATAGTGGTAACAGGCGCATACGGCGGAATGGGACGAAAAACCGTAGATCTCTTGAAAAAACAGGGGTTTTGTGTAATTGCTATCGACAAAACGATCGGCGCCGCAGAGAAGAACGTGATCCCGCTGCAAGTCGATATCACCGATGCTGAAAGCGTGAAACATGCCTTTGAAAAGGTAAAAACGGTCACCGATGAACTGTATGCCATTGTACATTTTGCGGGGATTTATATGCTTAATTCTCTTGTAGAAATCGAGAGCGATCGTTTTGCACATGCCTTTAAGGTTAATTTGTTCGGCACATTTCAAGTTAATAAGACCTTTCTCCCTTTGCTGAAAAGCGGCAGCAAAATCGTAATGATGACCAGCGAGCTTGCCGTGCTGGATCCTCTGCCTTTTACAGGCATTTACGCCGTGACAAAAGGCGCTTTGGATAAATATGCTTATTCATTGCGTATGGAGCTGCAGTTGCTGGGCATTGATGTCTCCGTGATCCGTGCAGGCGCGGTAGATACAGGTATGCTCAGCGTTTCTACCGACTCGCTTGACAGATTTTGCGCAAATACAAAACTCTATTCCTGCAATGCAGAACGATTCAAAAACATTGTGCAGAGAGTGGAAGCAAAGTGTATCCCGCCAGAGAAGATAGCGCAGAAAACACTAAAGATATTGAGAGAAAAGAATCCCAAATTTGCATACCCTATCAACCGGAACCCGCTTTTACTGCTCTTGAACGCCATGCCGAAAAAGCTTCAATTCCGGGTTATCAAGCAGGTACTCAAATAAGGAATGAATTTCATGGAAAAAGACGATTGCTGCTTCGGCAATCGTCTTTTTCCGGTCGAGCGATGCTCTTAATATCCGAACTGTTACAATACAAGTCCGAACCTGAAAAGTTCGGACTTGTCGATTTTGTCAAGAGGTAGCAAAAAAGATGCCTGCGCTGAATTTTGATTAAGATTTTGGATGACAGTATTTTTGCCATGTCCTTTGAGCATGCAATGCTCTGACTTGGAGAATTTTATGTGGCTGATAATCACGCAAAAGAAACACAAAGCTATAACATGTCTTGTATACGCAGCAAAAATTCAAAACCCGAAGAAGCCGTTAGGAAATATCTATTCTCTCGTGGTTTCCGTTATCGCAAAAATTTAGCTTTTTATCTGAGAGGAGTGAGGTTATGATTGGAATGACACAGCCGCTTTCAGCGGAAGGCTCATGGCAGCAGCAGAAAAGAAACGCGCCGTAAGTTCTAAAAGGACGGTAAAAAACAACAAAAGAAGAATATGAGGAAACGCTCGCGGAAATGATTGTGCAGATCAAGGCGCAAATCAAGGCGGAAAAAGA
>DBGFNI010000057.1:0-17706 GCA_048527645.1 Eubacteriales bacterium
TTCTTTTTTCACACCTTTGATGTGTTTGAAACGATGGGGATCGTCGCGGCGATTTTGCTCTCAACGCTGATTTCCGCATTGTCGGAGCGTGGCGGGGAGCGGGCGTTTGACCGGCTGCAGCAGCAGATGGCGGGAGAAAAATGCTATGTGCGGCGCGGCGGGAAAATAGTCAAAATTCCCGTCGGAGAAGTGGTGGTGGGAGATCTTGTGCTGGTTGAGGCAGGAGAGCAAATCCCGGCGGACGGCGTGATGGTGGCGGGCAAACTGACCGTCGATCAGTCCGCGCTGAACGGCGAGGGTGAGGAGGCGCGCAAGACGCCGGGCAGGATTGCGACGCCCTGGTCGACCGATTGCCCGTCTGAGGTGTTTCGGGGGACCCATGTTTTGGGCGGAGAGGGGATTGTGCAGGCGGTACGCGTCGGTGCGGACACCATGTACGGCACAATCAGCGCGCAGCTGCAGCAGGACAATCAGCCAAGTCCTCTTAAAACGCGTCTGACCAAGCTGGCAAAGCAGATGAGCGTTGTGGGTTACGGTGCCGCCGCATTGGTTGCTTTGTCTTATCTGTTTCACGCTGTTTTTTTGCAGGCGGACTCTTTGGGGGCGGGGCTGCAAAAACTGTCTGATTTTTCTTTTTTACTGCCGGTGCTGATCCGCGCGCTGGCGTTGGCGACAACGGTGATTGTTGTCGCGGTGCCGGAGGGGCTGCCGATGATGATCAGCGTGGTGCTGGCATCGAACATGAAGCGGATGCAGAAGGATCGCGTTCTGGTTCGCCGGGCGGTCGGAATCGAAACGGCAGGCAGCATGAATATTCTGTTCACGGATAAGACGGGTACGCTGACGGTGGGGCGTCCCCGCGTGGCGCATCTGCTTTTGGGCAACGGAGAAAAAATCAGCTGCGATGGCTTGGAACAAATGCCTGTATTGCAGGAAATGTATTTGAAAAGCGCCCGGTATAACACAATGAGCACGGTGGTGGGAGGACGGGCGGCGGGCGGAAACGGAACAGATCGCGCGATTTTGGAAAGCGCGCTGTCTTACCCGAAGCCGTTGGCACAAGTGCAGGGCAAGCGTCCCTTTGATTCGGTGCAAAAGTCCTCGGAGGCGACGATTGACGGTGTACGGTATTACAAGGGTGCATGGGAGAAAATACTGGCGCGCGCCACGCACTATTTTGCACCGGACGGCAGCAAGCATCCGCTCTCAGACCGGGCGCGCCTGCAGCGTCAGATTGGAGAGCAGGCGCAAAATGCGATGCGCGTGATCGGTGTGGCAACCGAGCAGGGCGGCACGATGTGTCTGCTATGCATGATCTGCATCCGGGACGGCTTGCGCAGCGGTGCGCGCAGTGCGGTCAGGCAGCTGCGCGGCGCGGGGATTCAGGTGGTGATGATGACGGGAGACAATTTACAGACGGCATGCGCGATTGCAAAAGACGCTGGAATCACGGACGGGGAGCAGGATCTGTTGTTGGACAGCGCAGAACTGGCAAAATACGACGATGACACGCTGATTTCCTTGCTGCCGCGGCTGCGCGTGGTTGCGCGGGCGCTCCCCGCCGACAAATCCCGCCTGGTGCGTCTTTCACAAGAGGCGGGGCTGGTCGCCGGAATGACCGGGGACGGCATCAACGACGCGCCTTCGCTGAAAAAGGCCGATGTGGGTTTTGCGATGGGCAGCGGCACGGAGGTTGCCAAGGAGGCGGGCGACATTGTGATACTCGATGACAACATTTCCTCCATCGCTCGCGCCGTGCTCTACGGCAGGACCATTTTCAAGAGCATCCGCAAATTTATCGTGTTTCAGCTGACCACCAATTTCAGTGCGGTGGCGGTTTCGATTATTTGTCCGTTTTTGGGAATCGAAGCGCCGGTGACAGTGCTGCAAATGCTGTGGATCAACATGATCATGGATACGTTTGGCTCCCTTGCCTTCGCAGGGGAAGCGCCGCTGCCGGAATATATGCAGGAAAAGCCCAAGGACAAGGAAGAAAAAATACTCAACCGGTATATGGTGCGGCGCATTATGCTCGGTGCGGGATATGTGATCGCGCTGTGTCTGTCCTTTATCACCAATTCCCGTTTCCAGGCGTTTTACGGCTTTGAGAAGCATCCCGTGACATTCCTCTGCGCGTTTTTCACCCTGTTTATCTTTGCGGATCTCTCCAACTGCTTCAGCGCGCGTACCACGCGTCTCAATCCCTTTTCGGCGCTACGACAGAACCGTGCGTTTACGGTGATTTTGTCGATGATTATCTGTATTCAGGTGGGAATGATCTATTTCGGCGGCAGTGTGTTCCGCACGACGCCGCTTTCCCCACTGCAATTCTTGATTCCGTTCGGTATGGCATTGAGCGTTATTCCGTTCAATATGCTTGTCAAGCTGCTGCTGCGCCGCACGGGCAGCGTTTGAGTGCCCGGAGCGAGAGGCGAAAAAAAGAACAGAATGTCCTGCGACATTCTGTTCTTTCTTTTTGCTTTGCAAGCGAAATCAGTTTCCTTCCCGGATTTCCCAGGTTTGTCGGGCGTAGTCAACCGTGACGGTGGTGCCGTTGGCAAAGACCGTGCGCTGCACCGTGCAGTCATCGGTTAAAAATTCATGTGTCAGCATTTCCTGATCGCAGATTTTTTCATGCAGTGCCAGAATCGGTTGGCAGCGTTCGATCTGCTCCCGGTCTGCGTCGATCGTGACATAGCAGGTGCCGCCGTTGAGCAGGGCATGCAGATCGGTCCATTCCTGTGAGTGCTGCGGCTCGGTGCCGCCGCTCATCCAGGCGTAGCTTGCCCAGGGCAGACTCATGCAGTCGTGGTAGACCAGATTGAAAAGCGGGATGGGCACTTTTTTATCAAATTCCTCCATGCCGACCGCGCAGTAGGGCGCCCAGTGACAGGTGATGAGCTCCGGCACGAGAAAATCGCACGCCTCCTCGGAGGAGGAAATGATGCCGCGCTGGTTCAGATACCGAATGCATTGGCGGCGGTACGCGGCGCATTGCTCACGCGTGATGGGATGGTCGGGATGGACGCACTCATCCAGATCAACAATCGAAAACACGTCCAGATAAGCGCCGTCGATCTGAATCCCCAGACGGTCAAACTCCGCAAAATTGCGGCGCACATAGTCTGGCGCGAGCGCGGTGCAGAGATATGCCTGCTCGCCGCCCTCCCAGGTACATTCATGCGGTGTGCGGTTGTCGGGGGATAGAATCGCGCTGTCCGGCGAAAAGGTCGCGGCGTCCGTATAATAGTCGCGGTACTGATCGTGAATGCCGAAGCGATACCCCAGCGCGCGGCAGGTATCGGATAACTCCTTCATGCCTTGTGCGCCGCCCGCTTCTTCATTGACGGGGAAGTAGTCGGGGTGTTGGTTGTCATATCCGGCGACGCCCCAGCCGTCCGTATGAATATATGCTTTTTTCAGCCCCTTTTCATGCAGTGCGCGGAGCTGTGCGGCACGCTCTGCGAAGGGAACGCAGATATGACGGGGCTTTCCCTCGGGCCAGAATCTACATTCCGGCTTGCAGTTGGTTGTGATGCCGAAATGGATGATCGGCGCGCCGCGCATATATGCGGCATTGGGATTTGCCGCGAATTTTTCCTTGAGCGTAACAAAGGTGCCGTGTTGCTTGACGTACTTGCGGTATTCTTTGGCGGCGGTGACATACGTCACATTTTCTTCGGGGGCGAAAAAGCGGTAGAGAATCTGCCGCGGGTAGCGCACCGTGCCCTGGCTCGGTCGCCACATAGGCTGCATCCAGTCGCCGCGCGTGCCGCCCTGCGGCTGAATCTGACCGTCATAGGGCGTTTCTACAATCGCCATATATCCGCCGCCGCGCCGCGTCTGCAAAAACATCGGCATGTACCAGTCGCGGGAATAGAGAAACCCATTGCTCATTTCAATCGGCGCCCCAGCGAAAAACAGCATTCCCTGCATGATCGGCAGTGCGGTGTAGCCCTCGCCTTTCTGCGCGTCATATTCGATTGCGCCGGGGAACACGACGGTGGCAACCTGATCGTTTTTGTCGCCTGTCACGCGCATGCGGCATTTGAGCGTGCCCGCGGTGCTGTCAAAGGTGATCGCGGTATAAACGCTCAGATCACGATACGGCGTTCCGTTCTGCGCTTTCATCTCGGTGTAGACAGCGCGGATGCCGTGATCGACGCCGGTGGTGAATTCTTTGCTGCTGCACATCGCGTCTCTGAAATAGATTTCATCGCCGTTGCGCATGATGATGCGGCTGCAATCGTTGAAGCGCCATTCCTCTTCGCCGAGCGAGACACGCCAACGGCACCGCGTCATATCGGCGCGAAGCGTGAGATTTTGATGATTGATTACGATTTCACTGCTGTTCATGTGAAACCTCCCGTTTCTTTCTTTTATGATTTTATGATACAGGAACGGAGGGGAAAAATCAAGACTTTTTTCTGTTTTTTGCGCGAAAAACAGAATGTTATGATACAGTCAAAATTGCATAAAAAGTTCACAAAATTAAATGTCAGTATTTTCTTGACATTGTGAAAACTGTATGATAGACTTGTGGCGGAGACAATAAACCGGCTCGATTTTATTTCAAAAAGGAGTTTATACCGAATGAAACGTAAGTTAAAAATGAGGCGTGCATTATCCTTCCTCATGGCTGGGATTATGCTGTTCTCAGTGCTGTGCATCGCACCCAGTGCTAGCAACAATTCTGTATTTACAGATATCGACGGGCACTGGGCAGAAAAAGACATCATTTGGGCGTATGAGAATTATATCACCAACGGTGTGACGGATTCGCTGTTCGGCCCGGAGAACCGGCTGACCCGTGCGATGTTTGTGACATTTTTGTCCCGAACGGTGAACAAAGCGGGCGAGGATGTGAGTTCCGCGTCTGACGAAAATCCTTTCTTTGACATTGCGCCCGGCGCGTGGTATTACGATGCTGCTGTTTGGGCATTTGAAGCAGGGATTGTGGAAGGAATCAGCACGCGCGACGGTAAGGCAGAGTTTGCCGCAGAAAAAGAGATCACGCGGCAGGAAACCGCGACCATGCTGTACCGCCTGCTGACCCGCACCTTGCAGTGTCAGATCAATACAGAAAACGCACAGGAATTTCCCGATATGGATCAGATTGCTTCCTGGGCACAGCCGGCAGCGCTGACCCTTTCCGCTGTGAGTGTGTTCAAGGGCGCTGACGGTGGGAAGTTTATGCCGGAGGCGGTGACCAACCGTGCGGCAACGGCGACGCTTTGCCACCGTGTGTACACGTTGCTTCGCCCGGAGGAGGTATATGCGCCGCAGATTCGCTGCGTCGGATTTTCTCCTGTGACCTTTGATCTGGATTCAGTCGAGGACACTCCTTTCACCACCGGTCGCGTACGCTTTGGCGGCACGCTGACGGAGGATGCAGAGATTCTGCTGTCCACTCCCGAAATTGAAGAGGAAGATCTGAAGCTGATTGACGCTGCTGATTACTACACCATCGACGGCAATGCACACACCTATGATATTGTCTGGCTGCCCAACAACGCTGTGCTGTTCTACTGCGACGGCGAGCAGGTGAATGTGCTCGGACGCGACCGCACCTACAGCGAGGAAATGTCGGATGAGGTGATTGCGACCGGTAAGGAATATCAGGATCCGACAGTGTCTCCGATGCCGACCACCATTACCTTTAAGAATTTTGAAGCGCGTAATCAGACGCTTTACCGTCTGATTGACGAGAGCCCGCTTGGATTGCACGGCGCGCTGCGTGTCAACGGTTCTTATTTGGTGGATGATCTGGGCGAGGAAGTGGTCCTTCGCGGTATGCATTTGTTTGTCTACACGGATGAGGATCAGCTTTTCACGAGATATGAAGAACTGAAGTGGCTGCGCGACGACTGGGGCATCAACTGTATCCGTCTCGGTCTCATTCCGTTGTACTACAATGAATATTGGAATGATACGCAGCGGAAAACCGCCTATGATAATATGAATCGCTTTATCCAGAACTGCGAGGAGTTGGGTATCTATGTCCTGCTCGACTGGCACGGATATGAGGAATATCCTATGGAAGGGCAGGATGAGTACGTCAAAGCGGATCCGAGAATCTACGAGGATGATGCAGCGGAATTTTTCTCTTACTTCTCCGAAAAATACGCAGACTGCGATCATATCATTTATGAATTGTACAACGAGCCGACCGGCGGCAAGAAATACCCGCAGTTCTCTTACAAGGAGATCACCCGCAAAGGAATCAAGTACCTGGAAGGATATGAGTATACCTGGAACGAGGTGCTGGTGCCTTATTCAGAAAAAATGATCGATATTATTCGTGCAAACGATCCCAACGCTATCGTGGTTGTCAACACGCCGGAGGCAGACCAGCATCCGGAGATTGCAGCGGTATACCCGATGGATTATGAAAATCTGATGTATTCGATGCACCCCTTTGCCGGTGGCGGATCGGAACAGGTCTATATCACCCGTCACGATATTAGCCTGCGCAACAACATCTGCATTTTTGATACGGAGACAGGCTTCTATCCGGATGAAGAGGGAAGCTTTATCAACCTGGGCTTGCCGAATACTGTGGAAAATGCGATTTGGCGTCTCCACGGTCACCATGAACAGTACCTGGCAAATTATGTTGAAAAGTATGAAGCAAATTATATCTACTTCCTCCTGCTCCGCGCGTCTGACACGGACTATCGCGCATCCTTCCGTGTCGATCAGCTGCCGATCGATCAGCGCTCTGCATGGGCTGACGATCAGCTGACCTTTACCGGTGAGTATATGCGTCACTGGTTTAGAAAGATGGCAGGCTTGGAGGACAACACCTGGTTTGAAGAATGGCACGTAGAAAACGACGAGTATTATGACGCTCTGATCGAGGAGCAGCTCGGCGGCAATTCGTAAACAGCATTCGCATATATGCTTTCTGACAGCAGGCTCTCGGTTCAAATTGGACCGGGAGCCTGTTTCAGAATCATTTTCCCCAAAAACGCAACAGACGATTGCGTTTTTTTCTTTTTTGTAGTATAATGAAAACAGCAGTATGTACCGCCGGGGAAATTCGTAACGACGCGGCAGAACCCCCGCAGACGCGGGCGGTGCGCGTTGACAAAGACTGTGCCGGCGTGGTACAATAACGCTATCGGATTTTCAGCCGTGAAATGCCCGGTTTTCCGTTTGATCAAAACGCGGTTGGCGGGGTGTACAACTGTCTGATGATACAGATTATCACAAAGCGGGCAAAACATTTTTTAAACGGCTCAATGATAACATAACGGGAGAAGAAAGACATGTTTTGTAAAAAATGCGGGACACAGCTCAAGGACGGGACACTGTTTTGCACATATTGCGGGACAGCGGTTGATGTGACGCCGGGGGCTGAACGGATTGCAAAAAGCGCCGAGACGGCACAGCAGGCTGCGGCATCGGATGCGCCGGAGCAGGACGCGGTGCTGACAGAACAGCCGGCAGTGCCGACAAAGCCGGAAGAAGCGCCGGCAGCAGAAGCGCCGGCAGCACAGGAAGCGCCGATGAAAGAAGAGCCGGCTTTGCAAGAGGCGGCGCCGGAAAAGGAAAAAGTGAAAAAGAAGCATTCTGCCAAAAAGGAGCAGCATGCATCATCGGACAAGCAGGAAAAGAAAGCGCATGCCCGCAGCAAAAAGCAGCAGGCACGGGAAACAGATCGGGCGGCAAAGAAAACCTTGGCGCAAAGCGGAAAACGCGTCAGCATGGGTGCGCGCTGTCTGGCGGTGTTTCTGTCGGTTCTGCTGGTGATTTGCGCGCTCGGGGCGTCTGCGGTGGGTACCGCGCGATATGCGCTGGATCACGACCGGCTGGCGCGTGCACTCAATCAGATCGACTGGAGCGAGGCGCAGCTGCCGCTGGGAGAGGGCGGGGCGGGGATGACCCTGCCGGAATATGTTGTGTCGCTATGCGCCGATGATATGGATGCGTCCTACACCATTACGGAAAAGAGCATCGGAAAGGTCCTCCGAGACTCGAAGATCGGCGAGGATCTTGCAGAGTATGCCAAGGGCTATACAGACTATTTCCTTTACGGTGAGAAAATGCGGCCGCTTGAAACGGACGATGTCATTGACTGGATTGAGGACAACGAAGAGATTATCTTTGAGCACACCGGCTATCTGCTGACGGAGGAGGACCGGGAACTGCTGGAAAATCTGGACTTTTCTGCTCTGGAAAAGAGCGGACTGGAAGGGATGCTTGGCTTTGATCTGCACCTGATTCAGATGCTCATCGGCGTGCCTGCCTTTGTGCTCCTCCTCAGCGCGGTGATTTTGCTGGCTATTCTCATTTTGCTGCTTTACCGCCGTCAACCGGGCTCCTTCTTTCAGACGGCGTTCACGGTGGCGATCATCTGGGGTGCGTTGTGTCTGTGTGCGGGCGCTGCGCTTGCGCTGACCGAAGCATTTTTTGCGGATTCCTTGCTCGCAGAGCTGATGAGCGGGATCCCCGTCGCACTGCTGCTGCGCGGAGCGATCGGCCTGCTTGTGGGAATTCCGGGAGCAGCTCTGTGCCATATCATTTGCCGGAAATACCGTGCGGCAAAGGCGGAAAAAATCAGAAATGAACAGGTGGCGGGTGCGGTACAATGATTCAGCTGCTTGATTTACAGAAAACCTTTTTGCAGCAGCATATCAAGCCAGGCGGCATCGCCGCGGACTTTACAATGGGAAACGGGCACGATACGCTGTATCTTGCCAACGCCGTGGGTGAGGAGGGACATGTCTTCGCCTTTGACATTCAGGATCAGGCGATCGCCAATACCCGCCGCAGACTGGAAGAAAACGGCGTGGCGCAGCGCGTTACGCTGATTCATGATTCTCACGAGTTTGCGTCACGGTATATCAGCGAGCCGATCTGCGCGGGGGTGTTCAATCTCGGCTGGCTGCCGGGCAGCGCGGACAAGACGGTGACGACCCGGTGGCGCTCCACGCAGATTGCCGTGCAGACGGCGGTGGAGCTGCTTGCGCCGGACGGGATTTTGCTCATTGCGGTGTATCCCGGACATGACGAGGGAAAGCACGAGGGAGAACAGCTGGAGCAAATGCTGTCTGCTTTCAGCCGCTTTGTCTACTGTGTGAGCACGGTGAAGATCATCAACTCTCCCACCTCCCCGTATTTTATCATGGTGGAACGCAAATAAAGATTGTTCACGATTTATGCCGCCGCGGGCGGCGGAATGGAGTATGATATGAAAAAATTTACTGCACGGTGTATATCGCTGCTGGTTCTTCTCGGCCTTGCGCTCTCGATTTCGGTTTGCGCGGCGGAGACGCAGAGTTTGCCGACATCTTTTTCCGCGCCTGTCGCATATTATGCTTCTGTGGCGCAGCAGGACGGCAATGATGTTTTAGATGTGAAGCTATCCCTTCCCGGCGACTTGTTCGCAGTATGCCGCACGCCTGAGGACTACGGATGCAGCGGGGTGGCAATCAACGGTCAGCTGTATCTTTCTATGAAGAAGGAGCAGCAGCCCACGGCGGAGGGGGATGCGCAGACAGAGCCGACGGTCTCATTTGCAATTGATCACACCGCGCAGCTGGTGCACTGTGAGAGAGTATTCTCCTTTGGCGACGAGTCGGTTGCCGCAATACTCGGAAACGCCGTGACGCAGAAAACGAACACAAAGACCAAAACGCAGACATCCGATTTTGATGAAAAGAACGCCACGCTGTATACTTATGCCCGCCTGCAAATCAACCTGACCAAGGCGGACGGCACGCAGGAAACGGTATATTCCCCTTGGACCGGCGCGTTTGCCGTCGGCAAGGAGGGCAGTGCGCTTGCCGATGTGACGTCATTTTCCGCGCCGATTCTAGGTGAGGCGGTTTTGGTGGGGGAGGATCCCCAGACTGAGCGGGAGCTGCGCTTTGACGTGCGTTGGGGCGACGGGATTCAACAGGCAAACATGTACCGCGCGTGCAACGGCAAGGGCTATGTCACCGCGATGGCGGTGCTGAATGTCAACCGCGAGGAAAAAAACTATATTATCAACGATCTTACGCAGCCTTTGCAGGACGGAACCTGCACGCTGAATATTGCACCCGGTGAGATTCCCGCAAATGCCATGATTACCCTCAAGGTGTTTGTTTTTGACGGGGAAACGCTGTATTCCGATTACTCCAACCTGTCTGTTTTGAAAATTCAGCCGGCGGATGCGCCGGAGGTTTCTGCAAATGACACGGTGGAAAAAGAGACGCAAGAGGTTATCGCCGAAGAAGAACAAGATACTGCCGAAAAATGCAGTGTTTGCGGCATTTGTCCCGCGCCATTTGGCATTTGCCTGTTTTTGCTGCTGGGCGGCATTGTTATTTTAATTCTTGCGATTGCCGCGATTGCGCACTTTCACCGTGTGTATCAGAAAAAGGAGTGCCCGCGCTGCCATACAAAATGCGCGCAGCAGGAAAAGGTCTGCCCGAATTGCCAATATCGCTTCACCACGGTGATGCCTTTGGAGGACGACGGGGACTGACCGACAAAACGGAGATTCTTGACAAAGACACACGGAGATTGTAAAACATATGGAAAATCAAATGGATCAGCAGCATATTCGCAATTTCTGCATCATTGCGCACATTGACCATGGCAAGTCCACTTTAGCGGACCGCATTCTGGAGTCAACCGACACGGTTTCTGCGCGGGATATGGAGGAGCAGCTGCTGGATGATATGGACATCGAGCGGGAGCGCGGCATCACCATCAAGGCACGCGCAGTCAGTCTGAAATACCGTGCGCCTAACGGTGAAGACTATCTGTTCAACCTGATTGACACGCCCGGACATGTCGATTTTAATTACGAGGTGTCACGGTCGCTCAACGCCTGTGAGGGTGCCTTGCTGGTCGTGGACGCAACGCAGGGAATTGAGGCGCAGACTCTGGGCAACGCGTATCTCGCTGCGGACAACAATCTGGAAATTGTCCCGGTGATCAACAAGATTGATCTTGCATCGGCGGATATTGAGCGCACGCGGCATGAAATTGAGGATGTGATCGGCATCCCGGCAGAGGATTGTCCTGCGGTTTCCGCAAAGGCGGGGCTGAACATCGATCAGGTTTTGCAGGCGGTTGTCGAGCAGATACCCTCGCCGAAGGGCGACCCTACGGCCCCCTTAAAGGCGCTGATTTTCGACTCTTACTATGACTCCTATCTCGGCGTGGTGGTATATGTCCGGGTGTTTGACGGGACGCTGCGCACGGGAGAGCGGATCCGGATGATGCACACCGGTGCGGAATTTGAGGTTGTACAGGTGGGGACGATGAGCGCATTCGGGCTGTGTCCCGCTGCTTGTCTGAGCGCCGGTGAGGTAGGATATATCACCGCCTCCATCAAATCAGTCGGGGATACCCGCGTCGGCGACACGGTGACAACGGCTGAGGGTGGCGCCAAGACGCCGTTTCCAGGCTTTCAGAAGGCGCTGCCCATGGTCTATTCGGGGATTTATCCCGCTGACGGCTCTAAATACGGCGATTTGCGCGACGCACTGGAAAAGCTGCAGCTCAACGATGCCTCCCTGGTGTTTGAGCCGGAAAGCTCTGCGGCGCTGGGATTCGGATATCGCTGCGGCTTTTTGGGACTTTTGCATATGGAAATCATCCAGGAGCGGCTGGAGCGTGAGTTCCATCTGGATTTGATCACCACTGCGCCGAGCGTTATTTACCAGGTGGAGCGCAAGGACGGCGAGGTCTGTTATATTGACAATCCACTGAATTTTCCGCCGCCGGACGAAATTCTCGACGCGCGGGAGCCGATGGTGCGGGCGAGCATCATCACCCCCACAGAGTTTGTCGGCAACATCATGGATCTGTGTCAGGACCGGCGCGGCATTTTCTCCGACATGAAGTATCTGGATGCGGACCGTGCGGAGCTGCATTACCGGTTGCCGCTGAATGAAATTGTATATGACTTTTTTGATGTCCTTAAGAGCCGCAGCAAGGGATATGCTTCGCTGGACTACGAGATGGACGGCTATGAGAGCAGCCGCCTGGTCAAACTGGATATTCTCTTGAACATGGAGGTGGTGGATGCGCTGTCCTTTATTGTGCATGCGGATAAGGCATATGGCAGAGCAAGGAAAATGGTGGAAAAACTGAAGGAAAACATTCCCCGCCAGCTCTTTGAGGTGCCTGTGCAGGCTGCCATCGGCGGAAAGGTGATTGCGCGCGAGACGGTGAAGGCCATGCGCAAGGATGTCCTTGCAAAATGCTACGGCGGCGATATCACCCGAAAGAAAAAGCTCCTGGAAAAACAAAAAGAAGGAAAAAAGCGAATGCGACAGCTCGGCAGCGTAGAAGTGCCGCAGGAGGCGTTTATGGCTGTGCTCAAGCTGGATGAATGAATTTCCGCATAAGAAAGGATACTGTTATGGCGCAAAAGAATTATCGGAAACTGGGACTGTATGTGCACATTCCGTTTTGTAAGCACAAGTGCGCATATTGCGATTTTTATTCCTGTGATCACATTCGTGCCAACGGAAGAAAAAGCGCAAAGGAAATGAAGGACTTTGTTCATTCGCTGACCAATCATATGATGATTGTCAGCGAACGAACAACGGAATATGACGTCGACTCGGTGTTCATCGGCGGCGGCACGCCCACCGCTTTGGGTGAGCGGGAGCTTTTGCAGATTGTTCAGAACATTCCCGACTTATTTTATATGTCGCAGGATGTGGAATTTACCGTTGAGGTAAATCCCGGCACCGTCAACGCGCGGCTGTTGCGCGATTTGCACCGCGCCGGGGTGAACCGCCTGTCAATCGGCTTGCAGAGCGCCAATGACAGCGAGCTGCGCGCGCTTTCCCGGATTCACACCGCGGAGCAGGCGCGCAACTGCTTTGAAACCGCCAGAGAGGTCGGATTTGACAACATCAATCTGGATATTATGTACGGCATTCCCGATCAGACGCCGGAGAGCTTTGCCAAGACGCTGGATTATGTTGCGGCGCTGGATCCGGAGCATATTTCCATGTACGGGCTGATGATTGAGGAGGGTACGCCCTTCGATCAGCGAAAGGACAGCCTGAATCTGCCGGACGAGGACACGGAATACGGCATGTATTTTGACGGTATGGCGTTTTTGGAGAAGCAGGGCTATGCGCAGTATGAGATTTCCAATTTCGCCAAGCGCGGCTTTGAGTGCCGGCACAATCTGAAATATTGGAACTGTGAGGAATATATGGGCATCGGCCCCGCGGCTCATTCCTATTTCGGCGGGACGCGCTTTTCCATCAAGCCCGATTTGGAGCTGTATACGCAATCCCTTGCCAAGAGAACCAAAATGCTGCCGTCCGATATTCTGGGAGAAAACTTCAAGATCGGCAAAAAGGAGCAGGTTACGGAGTTTATCATGCTCCAGCTGCGGACGCGACGCGGGTTGTATTTTGACGAGTTTTCCGCGCGCTTCGGCGCAAGCTTTATGAATGTGTTTGGCAAGCGTCTGACGCCGTATATCGAGAACGGCTTTATGACGGCGGACAACGCGCGCGTGGCGTTTACGCCCAAGGGGATGTATGTCTCCAACTATATTTTGTCGAACATTTTACCCACCGAATCGCAGATCGAGCAGGATCTGTGCCGGGGCAGAATCAATTAAGGAGGAAGCATGCCCAAACGAAAGCGACAGGAACGGCAAGGAAAAAAACGCGCCCGGGGGGCGCGGTATATATCCGATGTGACAGGACCGAAATATCAGGTGCGGAAAAAGCTGCGCACCTTCAACTGGCCGCTCGCTTTGATTATCCTCTGTACAACGGCGCTGCTGTTTACCTTACAGCACATTTGGCTGATCTTTTTCCGCACTGCCTTTTGGATGAATTTCTCGATTGCGGCAGGAGCGGTTTGCCTCTTTTTTGCGTTGCTGTTTAACCGGGGATTTGGAAAAAACGGCTCTTCGGCCGGCAAGCTGCCTGCGGACTGGACGCAGGAAGAAAAAACGGCGTATCTGGAAAAAGAAGAGCGCATGAAAAAGCTGTCCCGCTTTTTCATGGCGCTGACGGTGCCGTTCGCTTTTTTGCTGTGCTTTGATTTGATCATGATTGTATTGGGAGTGTTTTGATAAATGGAGATGGAGCGCACGGCTTTTTTGGAAATACTGAACCGTGTTTTCGCGGCAAACGGTCTTGTGCTGTCCGACGAGAGCGCGGCGCGGTTTTATCTGCTGGCGGAAGCGCTGCGGCGGGAAAATCAAAAGATGAACCTCACGGCGATTACCGATCAAAAAGAAATTACGCTACGTCATTTCTGCGATTGCGCGCTGCTGGCTGACACGGAAATATTGCCCGCGCATGCCGCGCTTGCCGATGTGGGCGCGGGCGCCGGCTTTCCCACTCTGCCGCTTGCCATTTTGCGTCCCGATCTGAAAATCACGGCAATTGACTCCACGGAAAAGCGGATGACCTTTGTCCGGCAAACCGCGGAGCAACTCGGATTGAAAAATGTGCGTGTTTTGGCTGCCCGCGCGGAGACGCTGGGACAGAACGGCATGTACCGCGAGCGGTATGACTGCGTGATTGCGCGTGCGGTGGCGCGGATGCGCGTTCTGTGCGAGTGGTGTCTGCCGCTTGTCAAGGTGGAGGGCAGATTTTCCGTGATGAAAGGGCGTGCGGGAGAAGAGGAGGCACGGGAGGCGAACAACGCGGTCTTGCTGCTGGGCGGAAAGATCGGCAAAATCCGTTCATACGTTCTGACGGACCCTTATGCGCCTGCGGAATCAGAGGACGCCGCACAAAAGCGCTGCATGATCCTGGTGGAAAAGATCAAGCATACGCCGCCGAAATATCCGCGGAATAATGCGCAAATCATGAAAAAGCCGCTGTGATGCGCGGCGGGAAGGAACGCACCATGGATTTTCAGGATACTTTTGTGCGACAGGTCAGCTCTGACGTGGTATATTACGCGTCAGAGCTGCTGCGACGTGCCGGTGCGCCGCACGGCTTTTCCACCCGACACGGCGGAATCAGTACGCAAGCGCATTTGCAACACATGAATCTGGGCTTTTTTCGCGGTGAGGCGCCCGAAATCACGAGAGAGAATTATCGGATTTTTGCACAGGCGCTGGGGTTTGACCCGGCGCGCACTGTGTTTACCAATCAGACGCACACTGCGACGGTCGTTTGTGTCGGTGCGGCGCATTGCGGTGTGGGGGTGACAAAGCCGCCGGTGTATTTCCCCGGCACGCAGAAGGATGATGCATGCAACGAGGTAGACGCTTTGGTCTGCGCAACCCCCGGTATGGGGATCGGCATCCGTGTGGCAGACTGCGTGCCGATTCTGTTTTACGATCCAGTTTCCGGCGTCGCGGGCGCCGCACATGCCGGCTGGCGGGGAACGGTCGGGCGGATCGGTGAAAAAACACTGGAGCAAATGGAAGCATGCGGCGCAAAACGTGATAGTATTTTTTGCGCGGTCGGTCCGGCGATCGGGGGATGCTGCTATGAGGTGGACGACGCTTTTGCAACGCGCTTTTTTGACACGCTGGGCGAGAAAATTTGCGCGCCATGCTTTGTCAAGCGCAAAAACGCGCAGCAGACCGAACGCTATTACGCGGATTTAAAGCAAATCAACGCGCGCCTGCTGGCGCAGGCGGGCATACCGTGCGCCCATATTGATGTGACGCATGCCTGCACCTGCTGCGACCCTGCGGAATTCTTTTCGCACCGGGCGAGCGGCGGGAAGCGGGGAACAATGGGAGCGATGATCGGCGTGCCGGAGCATGTCGGAACAACGAGGTGAGATACAGATGAACCAGCAGCCCTTGGCGGACCGCCTGCGTCCGCGATCCTTCGACGAGATGGTGGGACAGACCCACCTGGTCGGGAAGAGGGGAACATTGCGCCAGATGATGGACCGCGGCTTTTTGCCGAATATGATATTTTACGGTCCTGCCGGGACGGGAAAAACCACAGCCGCCAACATTCTCGCGGCGGCATCTTACAAAAAGCTATACAAGCTTAATGCGACTACCGCCAGCCTGTCGGACATTCGCGATATTATTGCACAGACCGGCTCTATGTTTGGGATGGGCGGCGTTTTGCTGTATCTGGATGAGATTCAGTATTTCAACAAAAAGCAGCAGCAATCCCTCTTGGAATTTATGGAGGACGGCAGAATCACGCTGATCGCCTCCACAACGGAAAATCCGTATTTTTATGTTTACGGCGCGGTGCTTTCCCGCTCCTCGGTGTTTGAATTCAAAACGGTTGAGCCGGCGCAAATTGTGCCGCTGCTCCGCCGTGGGCTGGAAATGCTCAACCGGGAGAACGAAACCGAACGGACGGCGAGCGATGCGGTACTGCGCGGCATAGCCGGAGCGGGTGCAGGTGATGTGCGGCGCGCGATCGGAATCCTGGAGGCGTGCTATTATACAGCCGGGGATGACGGCGTCATAACCGCGCAAATCGCCGCGGATGCGGCGCCTGCGGGCATGGGCGCGTTTGACCGGGACGGTGACGGGCATTATGACACGCTGTCCTGCTTTCAGAAATCCATTCGCGGCTCCGACCCGGATGCGGCTGTCTTTTATCTTGCCAAGCTGCTGGAGGGCGGCGATCTGATCAGCGCCTGCCGGCGGTTGCAGGTGATCGCGTCTGAGGACATCGGTCTGGCATATCCTATGGCGGCATCGATTGTGCAGTCGTGTGTGAGCGCGGCACGCGAGCTGGGTCTGCCGGAGGCACGCATTCCGCTTGCGCATGCGACCCTGCTTCTTGCGACTGCGCCGAAATCCAACAGCGCCATCTGCGCTTACGATGCGGCTGCCGCAGATGTCAATGCGGGAAAGGGCACGCAGCTGCCGGATCATCTGCGCGATGCGCACTATCCCGGCGCGGAAAAGCTCGGACGCGGGCAGAGCTATCGCTATCCGCATGATTATCCAGACCATTATGTGGCGCAGCAGTATTTGCCGGATGATCTCAAGGACAGGCAGTATTATGTCTGGGGGGACAACAAGACGGAGTTGGCTGCAAAAGCGTATGCGGAAAAAATCAAGGGAAAAAATAAGTAAAAAAGGAGCGGCGTATGCTGAAACGATGGACGGCAATTGTGCTGTCGGTGATAATATGTGTTTCTTTTCTTTCCTGTAAGGACAGCGAAACGGAGGAGTTGGCACAGCAGCTGTATGAGCGGCGCACGGACTCTGTTTCGGACACGGAAGGGGTCAAAGAGCTTGCCGCGGTTTTGCTGGAGAGCGGTTACGGCTCCTATACGCTGGACGTAAAGGAGCATAGCCTCACTGTCACCTTCCAGTCGCTGATGGGATTCAGCGAGGATTTCACGGATCATCTTTACCGTTTGGGCGCGGCATTTATCGCGCTGACAGGCGACTGTGAACAGGTTACCTTTGTCTACAAATACAACAGTGAGCAGGCATTCTTGACGGAGCAAAAGCAGAAAGTGACGCAAAAACGGGCCGCCGGCTATGTCAAGGATGAGCTGGCGTCTTACGCGCAGAGCGCAGAGGGGGTATATGACTTGCTGCGTCAGCTGAAGCTGGAAAAAAAGAAATGAGCATGGCAGGCAGCGGTGCGACACGCACACGACGCTATATGCTCGGCATCGGCGGCGGATTTATGTTCTTTTGCTATGCGTGCTATCTGATCAAGCTGTTCATTTTTCCGGAGGGCTTGCTGCCGTTCGCGGTTTGCTGCGCGGTGATAGTTTTGCTGGGCGGCTGGTTTTTGCTGCGCCGAAAAATCCCGGTCAACC
>DBGFNI010000058.1:0-8525 GCA_048527645.1 Eubacteriales bacterium
CTGCCAAAGGCCGCAGATGCTGTTTTCACACGGCAGTTGCAAAGATTATAGCATACAAATATGAACAATTCAAAAATTCGCCGTGTGCGCAAACTGGCTCTGATATAGCTGCTCATAAAAGCCGTGCGCTTCAAGCAGCTGTGCGTGTGTGCCCACTTCCACGATGTGCCCGTCGCGCATCACGATAATCTGATCCGCGTTGCGCACCGTGGCAAGCCGGTGTGCGACAACGAAGCTTGTCTTTCCGGCGCAGAGCCGGTCAAACGCCTGCTGGATATACTGCTCTGTGCGCGTGTCGATCGAAGAGGTTGCCTCGTCTAAAATCAGCACCGTCGGATCACGCAGCATCACGCGCGCGATGCAGATCAGCTGCTTTTGTCCCTCCGACAGGGCGATTCCGCCGTCGCCGATCTGCGTCTGATACCCCTCCGGCAAACGCATGATAAAACCGTGTGCCCGCGCCGCCTGCGCCGCGGCAATCACCTGTTCATTTGTTGCATGCGGAGAACCGAAACGGATGTTGTCAAGCACGGTACCGCCCATCAGCCACGTCTCCTGCAAAACCATCCCGAACTGCGCATGCAGCGCCTCACGGGTCATCGTGCTGATATCTGTCCCGTCCAGCGTGATTCTGCCGCTGTCTACATCATAAAAACGCATCAAAAGATTGATCATCGTGGTTTTGCCGCAGCCGGTCGGACCCACAATCGCGATTTTTTCTCCGGCATTCGCGCAAAAGTTGAAATGCTCAATCAAGGGCTTTTCCTTTGTATAGGAAAACGATACATCCTCAAATGCAATGTTACCGGCGCATACCCGGGCGGGTACAGTCGGACAGCCCGGCTCATGCTCTTCCGGCAATGACAGCAGCTCAAAAATCCGCGCGGCACACGCCAGTGCGTTCTGCATCTCGGCGATCACGCCGGAAATTTCATTAAACGGCTTGGTATACTGATTGGCGTAGCTTAAAAAGCTGACCAGCTGCCCCACCGTGATCATGTCCCCGATCACGCAGAAGGCGCCGCTGATGCCCACGGCGGCATAGACCAACGCATTGATAAACCGCGTGGAGGGATTGGTCAGAGAGGAATAAAACGTCGCCTGAAGTGAACAGCGCGCCAACGCCTCATTGCCGGTATCGAAGCGCGCACAGGCACGCTGCTCATAGTCGTTTGCAGATACCTCCTTGCGGTTGGTCAGCATTTCATTGCACAGCGCGGTCTGCTCCGCCTGCAGCTGTGACTGCCCCAAAAAGAGATGATAGGTTTTTGAAGCGATAAACCAGGCAACCAAAAGAGACAGCGGCGTCAGCACGATCACGGCCAGCGCCATCGCCGCGTTCATATACAGCATCAGAGCGATGGTGCCCAGAATGGTAACGATGCCGGAAAAGAGCTGTGTCAGACCCATCAAAAGACCGTTCGCAGTCTGTTCAGCGTCACTGATGACACGGTTGAGAATCTCACCCGGTTGTCTGCCGTCGAGATAAGACAGCGGCAGACGCTGCACCTTTTCCTGACAGTCCCGCCGCAGATCGCGCACCACACAGTATGCCAGGCGGTTGTTCACCAGATTCATCAGCAGCTGGAACAGCGCGCCCGCACCAAGCGTGAGCGCCATTTGAAGCAGCACGGCAGACAGCGCCGTGAAATCAACGCGTCCCGCACCCGCGACACAGTCTACGGCGCGGCCGGTTAAAATCGGCAGATACAGGCTGCTCAGCGCACTGATAAGCGCGCACAAAAGCGAGAGCAGAAGCAAAATCTTCTGCTTGCCCAGATAGCGGAGCAAACGCCGGAGCGTTGACCCCTGTGAAAAATCGAATTTCCGTTTTTTCAGAGCTTTCAAAGCGGCGCACCCTCCTTTTTGTTTCCGGGCAAATCCGGCAATTCTTCCGAAAACTGAGAGGCGTATATCTCGCGGTATTCTTCGCAGCTTGCAAGCAGCTGCGCGTGCGTGCCCTTTCCGCACAGTCTGCCCTCGTCCAGAACAAGAATCTGATCGGCATGCATCACAGAGCTGATCCGTTGCGAAACGATAAAGACCGTGGGATGATACGGCAGCGCCGCAACGGCACTGCGCATCTTTGCGTCGGTTGCATAATCCAGTGCAGAACCGCTGTCATCCAAAATCAGGATGTCCGCTCGCTTTGCCAGTGCGCGCGCAACAGAAAGACGCTGGCGCTGCCCGCCGGAAAAATTCCGCCCTTGCGCCTCCACGCCCGTTTCCAAACCGTTTTTGCTCATCACAAAATCATACGCCTGCGCGTCTGCAAGCGCCGACTCCATCCCGTCGGCATCGCAATCCGGCGCACCCATCTGCAAATTGTCCCGCACCGTTCCGGCAAACAACACAGCACGCTGCATCACAATTGCAATCCGGCGGCGCAGCTCAGACTTGGGATAGTCACGGATATCAACACCGTCCAGGGTGATTGTTCCGGAAGTCACGTCATAAAACCGGCACAGCGCGTGTACCAGCGTCGATTTTCCGCTGCCGGTACCGCCCAGGATGCCGACGGTCGAGCCGCGCGGCGCGCAAAAAGAAATCCCGGAAATAGCCGGCTCCGCTTTTTCATAATAAGAGAGCGTCACATCCTTAAAGCACACATCCCCGCTGCCGTCTCCCTGCGGAGCATCCGACGGATAGTTCATGTCGGGCTGCAATTGTAAAATCTCGCCCAGACGGCGTGCGGAGGCATACGCCTTGTTCAGCATGACAATCAGATTGGTCAGTTTCAGCAGTTCCACCAGAATCTGCGACATATAATTGATCAGCGCCACCAGCTCACCCTGCGTCAGCCTGCCGATGTCCGTCCTGATCGCACCGACTTTAATCAAAACAATCAGGGAGACATTCACAATTACAAAGGTAAGCGGTCCAAGGGCAGAAGAAAGTGATGCCGCGTTAAGCTGCAACCGGGTCAAATCCTGATTTTGCTTTGCAAAGCGCGCGACCTCTTCTTTCTGCCGGTTGAAAGCGCGAATGACCCGCGTGCCGGTGAGATTTTCTTTCACCAAACGGGTCAGATGATCCAGCGCCTGCTGGACTTTGGTCTGCCGCGGAATGGCCCACAGCGTGATGCCGATCACCACCGCAAACAAAACAGCGACCATCACGGTAAAAACCAATGCGCTTCGGGCGTCAATCGTGAACGCCATGATCACCGCGCCGAACACAATGAAAGGAGAACGCAAAAAGAGGCGCAGCAGCATATTGACGCCGTTCTGCACCTGCGTGACATCGGCGGTGATACGCGTCAACAGGGTGTCGCTGCCGATCTGATCCAACTGACGGAAAGACAGCTCCTGTATCCGCCGAAAAAGCGCGCTGCGCGCGTGCTTGCCAAAGCCGACCGCGGCGCGTGCGGAAAGATACTGCGCGCTGACCGCACTGATCAGCCCGACCGCCGCGAGCAGCACCAACAGAAGGCACATTTTCCAGATGTATGCGCGGTCAGCATGTTCGATGCCGCGGTCAACAAGCGACGCGATCACCAGCGGCACAATGAGTTCAAACGATGCTTCGAGTAGTTTGAGCATCGGCGCGAAAACGCATTCCTTCCAATACGCACGCAGATAGGCAAATAATTGTTTCACTCCGACACACCTCTTTTTGAATAAACGAAAACGCCCGAACAGACCGTGTTCAGCAGTCTGTATGCTCGGAAAGAACAGAACGGAACACCGCAACGGTAAACACCGCCGTCGCAGTCAAAGACATGATCTCCGCGATGGGAAACGCCCACCAGACGTAATTCACATAGTTCGAAAAGCGCACGCTCCCGCCTGCTGCCAGATCCGCCTCATAGGCGCGTTTGGCAACCGCCTTGAGCACATACGCAACAGGAACCAGCACAACCAGCTGTCTGGCGACGGAAACCCAGAAAGAATAAATGCTTCTGCCCACAGCCTGAAACAGGGATCCCAGCGGAATACAGATGCCGGCAAAGACAAAGCTCAACGAAATCGTCCGCAGTGCCGAAACGCCGATATGCAGCATTTCCCCGTCCGCGTCAAACAAAGCAAGCAGCTGCTCGGGAAAGAGCATCATTACTAGCATTCCGCACAGCATAAAGGACACCGCATATGTTATGCCCAATTTCAACGTCTGTAATAAGCGTTTTCGCTTTTGCGCGCCGAAATTGTAACTCAAAATCGGCAGCATCCCGTTATTCAGCCCGAATACAGGCATGAAAATAAAGCTTTGCAGCTTGAAATACACGCCGAAAACCGCAGCCGCCGTCGTGGAAAACGCAATCAGCACTTTGTTCAAAAAGAAGTTCATCACCGAGCCCACCGACGCCATGGCAATCGAGGGCACCGCCACATCGTAAATCTCCCGAACCGCATCCCTTTTCAAACGCAGGGTCGGCAGTGAAATCCGCACCTCGTGGTTAAAGCATTGATTGAAAAACAGCGCGAGTGCAAACGCGACACACTGCCCGATCACCGTCGCAACGGCGGCACCCGCAGACTCCATTCCCAGTCCGCGCAGAGAAAGCCCGAAGAGATGAAAATCATCAAAGATGAAAAAGGGATCCAATATGATATTGATCAGCGCCCCCAGCCCCTGCGTAAACATGGAAAATAGGGTTTTCCCCGTCGCCTGCATCAATCGTTCAAAGAGAATCTGACCGAACAAACCAAAGGACGCCACCGTAACAATCCGGATATATTCGCTGCCCTGCCGGACGATTTCCGCACTGTCTGTCATAAAACGGAAATACGGTAGCGGCAGAAAAGCGCCGATTAAAACAAACGCAAGGAAGCTGATAAAAAACAGCGTCACACCGTTTCCGGCGATCAGGTTGACCCGGTCAAAGCGCTTCGCGCCGAGGTTTTTCGCAAGCACCGCATTCACGCCTACGCCTGTTCCGACCGCGACGGCTATCATCACGTTCTGAATCGGAAAAGCGAGACTGACGGCAGTCAGCGCATCCTCGCTGATGCGAGAGACATAAACGCTGTCCACTACATTGTAAAGCGCCTGTACCAGCATGGATACAATGATCGGCAGAGACATGGATAACAGCAGACGGTTGACGGGCATGGTGCCCATTTTGTTTTCTTTTTCGTTTGCGGTACGCACAGTACCGTTTGGCTTTTGCGTGGGATGTTTCATATTCTGCCTTTCATTTCCTTTTTTGACAGATTTTATCATAGCACAAACCGATACAATAGTCAAGGAGGAGATTGCCTGCGCAAAAGCGCGGAAAAAAGGCAGAAAGTAATTGCTTTTTCGGAAAAACTGTGCTATAATACGGAGAGAAAACGAGAAAAAAGAAAAGGACAATTAGCAAAGATTAATTGACAGGTCACTGATTTATGAAGCTTGGAATCGTAGGACTGCCGAATGTCGGCAAATCCACATTGTTTAACGCAATCACAAAGGCCGGCGCAGAATCGGCCAACTATCCGTTTTGCACCATTGAGCCAAACGTCGGCGTGGTTGCCGTTCCCGACGCGCGTCTGGACCGTCTGGCACAAATGTATCATCCGAAGAAAAAAACACCGGCAACCATTGAATTTGTCGACATTGCCGGTCTGGTAAAGGGCGCTTCGGAGGGAGAAGGACTGGGAAACAAATTTCTCTCGCACATCCGTGAAGTGGACGCGATTGTCCACGTGGTGCGATGCTTTGAGGACAGTGAAATCATTCACGTCGAGGGACGCATCGACCCGACGGACGACGCCGACATCATCAACTTGGAGCTGATCCGCTCTGATTTGGAAATTCTTGACCGAAAAATCGACCGCACCGCCAAAGCCATGAAGGGCGACAAAACCCTTGCATCCGTGATGGAGCTGCTGCAGCGCATCCGCGCCACGCTCAACGACATGCGCTCCGCGCGCTCCATGGGACTGACGCAGGAGGAAAGAGAGCTGCTCGGCGACACGCAGCTGATCACCCTCAAACCCGTTATTTATGTTGCGAACATTTCGGAAAACGACGTCGGAAAGCCGCTTGAGAACAATCCCTATTACACTGCCCTCAAGGCGTATGCGGAAAACGAGCATGCCTCGATCATCCCGATCAGCGCACAGATTGAAAGTGAGCTGGTAATGATGGAGGATGACGAAAAAGAGATGTTTATGCAGGAACTCGGCATTGCGCAAAGCGGGTTGGATCAGCTGATCGGCGCAAGCTACTCCCTGCTCGGGCTGATCAGCTTTTTGACCGCGGGCGAGGACGAATGCCGCGCATGGACCATCACGGCCGGGACAAAAGCACCGCGTGCAGCCGGAAAAATTCATTCTGACATCGAGCGCGGCTTTATCCGCGCAGAAACCATCTCCTTTGACGATCTGATGACCTACGGCAGTATGGCGGCGGCGCGCGAAAAAGGCGCGGTGCGCCAGGAGGGGAAAGAC
Organism: Eubacteriales bacterium; assembly: GCA_048527645.1. GTDB lineage: Bacteria > Bacillota > Clostridia > Oscillospirales > CAG-272 > HGM12669. The sequence continues at coordinate 6,375 of DBGFNI010000058.1, forward strand.
TATGTCATGCAGGACGGTGACATTGTGCTCTTCCGCTTCAATGTGTAAACAAACGCACTTTTTCTAAACAAAATATAAGATTGCAGCACAAAACAGACTTGATCCATCAACGAAAAAGCCGGATTTCCAGCATAAGCATTGGAAATCCGGCTTTTCTAAACCCTATTTATAAAAGAATCTTGTCCTGTCTGATTCGATCCCAGTCCGGCGACAGAATCCGCGTTTTGCGTCGGCGGTGATAGGTTTCTTTCAGCGAAACATATCCGTCCGCGATCATCTGCTCCAGCGCGTCATGAATCGCCGTCTGATTGATCTGCGTCTGCTCAAACACATATTTTACAACAACCATAAAGGTTAAATACTGATAGCTCTGATCCAGCATCGTCTGCATGCATTTTGCCAGCGTCGGATAATATAAGCGCTTTAATTTATTGTAGGTTGGATAAATCACATACTGTGTAGCAACGGTTTTCAGCGTATTGCTGATCGTATCTTCAATCCCGTATATAACAACCTTTTTTCCGCATTTATTGATCAAAAACCGAACCGCGGCGCTGAAATGCCCGTCACCGGTAAAAATAATAAACGTACCGGGGCTGCGCCTGTCAAATGCCATCTGATAAATCTGGTCCAGAATAAAAAAGTCTGTAAAATCCTTTTTGTGTCGAGAGGCGGTGTTTTGCGTATCGATGGTGTTGGATGTGATTTTTCTGATTTCATCCAAATTGTTCCGGATTGCATGATTGGTAAAATCCGCAAAAAAATAAATGTCCCGGATCTGATATTGCTCCTCCAGCTCGTGATACCAGTCCGCCACCGGCGGATTGATCCGATGCTTGTTTTTGAAGGAGATCTGCATATATTCATAATCGACAAACACCACCGCAGATTCTTTCTTTTTTCCGAATAAGCCCAAGAGTTCCCTCCTTTCTTGTAATGATTATGCAATTGATTTGCTGCGGCAGTCCTGATTTCTCCCTTGCAGATTGCAACCGAAAACGGTGCATTTCCATGTCGGAAATGCACCGCTGTGACAACATTACCGTCATTCAGGCGCCGCTGCATTCACGGCTGACAGATACCCCTGCAAACTCAGTCCTGCTGCTGTTGCTTGATCTGCTCGTAGCAAGCACTGCAATATACAGGCTTGTTGTTAGAGGGCTGGAAGCGAACCTTTGCCTCTCCGCCGCACTGCGCACAAACAGTGGTGAAAAACTCGCCACGCGCCTTGGTCGCATTCTTTCGAGCGTCACGGCAAGCCTTGCATCTCTGCGGCTCGTTTTGGAAGCCTTTTTCCGCATAGAATTCCTGTTCGCCTGCAGTGAACACGAACTCCTCGCCGCACTCCTTGCACACCAATGTTTTGTCCTGATACATGTTTTTTACCTCGCTTTGTAATTGGTTTGTGATGGATATAAATGTTATGCCCCGGACGGACTCAAACCGTCATCTCTCTTCACAGCCGCTTTTATTAAGCTACACGGGCGTATTTTTTTAAGGAAAGAGTATTCCATGCTCGGTCGCAAAACGCCGCAGCTTTTGCTTGGTCCGAAACAGAACATTGTCCACCTGTTTTTGAGAAACATGCATCTTATCCGCGATCTGCCGATAGGTATAACCGGAGAGATACAAACGGAAAATGTCATAGTCGCGCGGGCACAACTCGCGGCACAGATACTGCATGGCAAAGCGGATCAGATCCGCCTCCTGCAGCACGGTATCGGGGTCACGCTGCAGTGTGTCTGTCAGCGGTTGAGAGAGCGTTATCTCGCCGCTGTGAATCTGACGGCGGACAGCCGAAAGCAAGGCGTTGCGGATGCAAATTCTGGCGTACAGGCCAAACGTAACGTTTCGTGTATCGCAGTATGTACATGCAGCACGGTAAAGTGCAATCACCGCTTCCTGCTGCAACTCTTCCCTGTCGGCGCCTTCTGTTTTTTCCGCGTAAAGATTCACCATTTTACGCAACAGCGGCCGGTACATTGCAAGCAGAGAGGAGAAAGCCTGTTCTTCCCCGCGCCGTACGTCTTTAAGCAAAGCGTCCGCGATGTGCGCATTGGTTTCAAACTGCCGATCCGGATGGCGCTCCGATTCGGTTTGATTTGTAAAACAGGACACGTTTTTTCCTCTTCTTATATCTGTTTATTATAT
>DBGFNI010000059.1:0-2916 GCA_048527645.1 Eubacteriales bacterium
CTCTTTTTCTTTCTGTTTGTCTGCGGGGATGCCGTATGATCCTTTTCATCCGCCAACCTGATACAAGCAGTATTTATCATACCACAATCCAGGCGAAAATACAAGTGCCGCACCACACAAAAGCAGGAAACGTCTGCACGTTTCCTGCTTTTTTCTTGTCATCGGGGATTATTTGATCACACGCACACGGATCATCCCGTCGATCGCCAGCAGTTTTTCCTCCACATGCGGGGGAACGTCGCCGACCACTTCCACAATGGTGTAAGCAAAGTCCTTTTTCGAGCGGTTTACCATGTTTTCAATGTTGATCCCGTTCTCGCCCATCACAGCGGTAATCTGCGTGAGCATATTCGGAATGTTGCTGTGGAACAGGCAAAAACGCATGTCGCCCTCGTGCGGCAGCTCGCAATTCGGATAATTCACGCTGTTCCGGATATTACCGTATTCCAGAAAATCAATCAGCTCATGCGCCGCCATCACCGCGCAGTTTTCCTCGCTCTCCTCCGTCGATGCCCCCAGGTGCGGAATCGCAATGATACCGGGAACATTCACGCTCTGTGCATCGGGAAAATCGGTTACATAGCGGGCAATTTTACCGCTTTGCAGCGCCGCCTTCACATCGTCAATCACCGCGAGGTCACCACGCGCAAAATTCAGGATGCGAACGCCGTCCTTCATTTTTGCAATGCTCTGCGCCGAAATCATACCCTTTGTTTCCGGCGTGGAGGGAACGTGCAGCGTGATGTAATCGCATGCCGCAAAAATCTCGTCCATGCTTGCCGCCTTTTTCACCGCACGGGAGAGCCCCCATGCAGCGTCAACAGTGATAAACTTGTCGTAACCGACAACCTCCATGCCCAGTGCAACTGCTGCGTTTGCAACCTGCGCGCCGATCGCGCCCAAGCCGATCACGCCCAGCTTTTTGCCGATGATCTCATGACCGGCAAACTGACTTTTGCCCTTTTCCACCTGCTTGGCAACAGTTGTCTCGCCGTCCGTCAGGGTCTTTGCCCATGCTGCCGCGTCAATGATGTCGCGGGATGCCAGCATCAGACCGCATACAACCAGCTCCTTGACCGCGTTGGCGTTGGCGCCGGGCGTGTTGAACACAACAATACCCTTCTTTGCACATTCCTCAACGGGAATGTTGTTCACGCCCGCACCCGCGCGGGCAATCGCCTTGAGATTATCACCCAGCGGCATTTCGTGCATGGAAGCGGAACGCACCATGATAGCGTCGGGATTCGCAATCTCGGTACCTGTCGTGTATTTTGAAGCATCCAGGCAATCGGTGCCCCGCTTTGCAATTTTATTGAGCAACTGAATCTGATACATGTCAACAACCTCGCTTTTATGCTTTTTTCGGATTTTCTGCGGCAAACTTCTTCATGAATGCCACCAGCGTCTCCACGCCCTCAATCGGCATCGCGTTGTAGATGGAGGCACGCATGCCGCCCACGCTCCGATGGCCCTTGATGTTTTTGAGTCCCTGTGCGTCTGCCTCTGCGGCAAACTTCTTATCCAGATCGGGATCGCCTGTCACAAAGGTGACATTCATCATCGAGCGGAATTCCTTTTCAACGGGCGCGACATAATAATCCTGTGCGTCCAGATAGTCATACAGAACGGCACATTTCTTTTCATTATATTTCTTCATTGCTTCCAGACCGCCCATGTCCAGAATCCACTCGTACACCATCTTTGCCATATAGATAGAATAGCAGGGGGGCGTGTTGTACATCGAGTGGTTCTCTGCCATCAGCTGCCAGTTCAGCATGGCGGGCGTATCCTCTCTTGCCTGCCCCAGCAAATCCTCACGTACAATCACAACCGTCACACCGGCGGGCGCCATATTCTTCTGCGCACCGGCGTAAATCACGCCGAATTTGGACACATCGATCGGCTCGCTGATGATACAGGAGGACATATCCGCTACCAGGGGGATATCTCCGGTGTCGGGGATATAATTATATTTGGTGCCGTAGATCGTGTTGTTGAAACAAATATGTACATAATCGGCATCCGGGCGGATATCCGCGCGGGTGATCTTGGGAATACAGGTGAAATTCTGCTCCTTGGAGCTTGCAATGATCTTTGCATCCCCGTATTTCATTGCTTCCTTCTGCGCCTTGCCGGAGAACTGACCGGATACGATATAGTCGGCTTTGCCGTTCTTCATCAGGTTCAGCGGCACGCATGCAAACTGCGTGGAGGCACCGCCCTGCATAAACAGTACCTGATAGTTATCCGGAATCTGCATCAGCTCCCGCAAAAGACGCTCCGCGTCCTTGATGATCGCATCAAAAGCGGGGCTGCGATGACTCATCTCCATGACAGACATCCCGCTGTCCCGATAGCAAAGCATCTCCTCTGCGGCGCGTGTGAGCACCGGAACCGGCAGCATTGAGGGACCGGCGGAAAAATTATAAACACGTTTCATGAACATTGACCTCCCATACATTCCTACGATTGCCATGCATGTTGTATGCATGATTCAAAACTGAATCCATTATACTCCAAAATTGTTGCATAGTCAATAGAATAAAGGAAATTTAGCGGTTGTTTGAGAAAATTTTAACGATTTTTACGATCTGCCGCCGTCGGCACGTTCCCCGTAATCATACAAAGAAAACCCCGTTTCGTCAGACAGCGGCACAGTGGAGAAGAAAAACGAAAAACAGGGCAGATGATCCCGCCGTGTGGAGGAATGACGCATCTGTGGAAAGAGAAATCGGTGGAAATGTGGGCTTTTTTATCATTTTGCCGTTTTTCCCCGGAAAATATCAAATATTAAAGTCTGTTTAGAATACTTGTCCACAGGGTGAAAAACTGTTTTCCACAGGATTCCTGTTAAAACTGTTGGAAACTTTTTCTTGGAAAGCTTGGTTTTGCACAGACTCAACAGGCTTTTCCACA
>DBGFNI010000060.1:0-7749 GCA_048527645.1 Eubacteriales bacterium
GAGGGTGCCTGCCTGATCGGGCAGGGGCAGCATTCGGAAGGACTGCCGTGAGGTAATCCCGGAAAAGACCGGGACCGTATCGGAGGTCACAGGGGCGTAGCCCTTTGCCTGCGCGACGACTCGATAGACGGCGTAAGGTCGGGGAGCGCCGGCGGGGGCGGGGGATTCGGATGCGTTTCTCGGCGGCGCCGGCAGGCTGATCGGCGCGGTTTCCCCGTTTTCATCAGTAAACAGAACGCGGTAAAGCTTTGGCGTGCCGTCGGGAAGATAAACATAAACGGTCACGGCGGCGCCGGACAGCGGAAACGCGCCACCGCCGGTTGAGGTCCGCACGATCAGACGGCCCTCTTCTGTATATTCGGGATAATAATTTCGGATATCCTCTTGCGTGAGCAGCATACTGTTCCTCCTGTGGATGGTTGTTTGGAAAACTATATGCCAAAGCCTGACAAAATATGACGGTGCGGCGGGTCTGCGCCGGAGGGGGAGAAAGGATGACCGCTTGTTTACTGAAAATTCATAATTAATTATTAAAAATGTCTTGATTATAACAGGGAAAGAGGGTACACTATAAACAGAAATTAGCACTTGGGTGTTTAGAGTGCTAAAACATCTGAAAATCGCTCGGCTGCACGGCCGGGCAGAGAGAGGAGGAAGAACCGTGCGGGAATATGACGGGACATTGAGCCCGCGGAAACGTCAGATTCTTAAAGCGATTGTGGAAGCGTATATTCGTACCGGGGAGCCGGTCGGCTCCAAGTACCTGACGCAAAATCAGCAGATCGGCTTTTCGAGTGCTACCATCCGCAACGAGATGGCGGAGCTGGCAGAGATGGGCTATCTGGATCAGCCGCATACTTCGGCCGGCAGAATTCCTTCGGCACAGGGATATAAGTTCTATGTCAATGAGCTGATGAACCAGTATTCCATGACCAACGGCGAGCTGGATGAGCTGAACCGGCTGAAGCGGGAAAAGCAGGCAGAGCTGGATAAGCTGCTGGCAGATGCGGGCAAGATGGTTTCTCTTCTGACCAACTACACCTCGCTGACGGTTCGTCCGCGGCCGCGGGACATGATAGTCAACCGCTTTGACGCGGTCTATGTGGATGAAAGCAATTTCATTTTAGTGATGACTGTGGCGGGAGACGACGTCAAGACGAAAAACATTCATCTCACCTTCCCGATCTCAAAGGTTGTCCTGCGCCGGCTGACCACGTTGCTCAATTATTATGTGGCGGGGCAGAAGATGGAGGATGTGACGCTGCCCGTTATCATGAAGATGGAAGAGGAAATGGAGTCCTACGGGATGCTGGTCAGCCCGATTGTGAAGACCATTTATGAGGTGGCGCACGAACAGACCGACGGCGACATCCGCTTTGAGGGCATGAACAAGCTGCTGCAATATCCGGAGTTTTCGGATGTGGACCGGATGAGAAAAATGTTTGATTTCTTCGAGCGCAAGGACGACATTCTCTCATTGGTGGAGAGCGCAGGCGGCGAGGACGGCGTCAGCGTCTATATCGGGCGGCAGGACAGCGTCGAAACGATGGACAATTCCGCTCTGGTGCTCAAAACTCTGCGGGATGAGCAGGGACACGTGCTCGGGGCGATCGGCGTTGTCGGACCCAGCCGCATGGATTATTCCCGCGTGGTCGCACTGGTCGATTCGCTGACCGGCAGCATCAGTCAGATTCTGGAACAGAGCGGAAGCGAAAAAGAACGCAAGCGGCTGCAAAACCGCTTGCTCGGAAACGGAGGCAATCATAATGGCTGAAACACAGCAGGAAAAAAAGATAGAAGATGAAAACATAACGCCGCCCCCGGCAGAGGAAGAGCAGACGCCGCAGGACGCCGGACAGACACCGAGCGATGCGCCTGAGAAAGACAAGGACGCGTGCCGGGATAGCGCAGATTGCGCGGACGGCAAGAAAAAAGAAAAAGAGAAAGACGGCAAAAAGCATCAGCTGCAAAAGCAAGTGGATGAATTGAATGCGGCTTTGGAACAGGAAAAGAGCCGATACGTCAGGATGATGGCGGAATATGAGAATTTCCGCAAACGGTCTCAAAAAGAACGGGAATCGGTCTACGCAGACGCATACGCCGAGGCCTTGGGCGAGATCATGCCGATGGTGGATAATCTGGAGCGTGCTTTGCAGTGCGATGACGGCGAGCAGCTGAAAAAGGGGCTGCAAATGGTGATGAGCCAGTTCTCCGACACCCTGCAAAAGCTGGGGATTGAGGCATTCGGCGCGGCCGGTGACACGTTTGATCCCAATATTCATCATGCGATTATGCATGAGCAGGATGAGAGCCAGCCGGAAAACACGGTGGTTGAGGTGTTCCAGCGCGGATATCGCCGGGGAGAGAGGGTGATCCGCTGTGCGATGGTCAAAGTGGTCAATTGACGCTTTTCCTCATAAGTATAGGACAGGCATCATAAGATAGATATAACAGAATTCATGAAATAAAACGAGCAATATATCAGAAAGAGGGAAAAGATTATGGGAAAAATTATTGGTATTGATTTGGGTACGACAAACAGTTGTGTCGCAGTATATGAGGGCGGTGAGCCGATTGTTATCACGAATCCCGAGGGCGCGCGTACGACGCCTTCCGTGGTTGCGTTCTCCAAAACCGGCGAGCGTATGGTAGGTCAGGTTGCAAAGCGTCAGAGCATCACCAACCCCGACCGCACCGTTTCCTCCATCAAGCGTGACATGGGCACCAACAAGAAGGTGGAAATTGACGGCAAGTCCTACACGCCGCAGGAGATTTCCGCAATGATTCTGCAAAAGCTCAAGGCAGATGCAGAGGCATATCTGGGCACTACCGTGAGCGAAGCGGTGATCACCGTCCCGGCATACTTCACCGACGCACAGCGTCAGGCCACGAAGGATGCGGGCAAAATCGCCGGTCTGGATGTGAAGAGAATCATCAACGAGCCCACCGCGGCAGCACTTGCATACGGTGTGGACAAGGACAACCTGGATCAAAAGATTATGATTTTCGACCTGGGCGGCGGCACCTTCGATGTATCCATTCTGGAGATCTCCGACGGTGTGTTTGAGGTTTTGGCAACAGCCGGCAACAACCGTCTGGGCGGCGATGACTTTGACCAGAGAATCATTGACTGGATCGCCGAGGAATTCAAGAAGGAAAACGGCGGCATCGATCTGCGGCAGGACAAGATGGCGCTGCAGAGATTGAAAGAGGCTGCGGAAAAAGCGAAGATTGAGCTTTCCGGCATGACCACGGCGAATATCAATCTGCCGTTTATCACGGCGGATGCAACCGGCCCCAAGCACTTTGATGCGACGCTGACCCGTGCAAAGTTTGACGAGTTGACTGCCGATCTGGTGCAGGCCACCATGGGCCCGGTCAAGCAGGCACTGAGCGATGCAAACCTGAGCGCATCGCAGATTGCAAAGGTTCTGCTGGTGGGTGGTTCAACCCGTATTCCCGCCGTGCAGGATGCCGTGCTGAAGTTTATGGGCAAGGAGCCCTTCAAGGGCATCAACCCGGATGAGTGCGTTGCAATCGGCGCTGCCATTCAGGGCGGCGTATTGGGCGGCGACGTGAAGGACTTGCTGCTGCTGGATGTCACGCCTCTGTCTTTGGGCATTGAGACGCTGGGCGGCGTGTTCAACAAGATCATCGAGCGCAACACGACCATTCCGGTCAAGAAGAGCCAGATTTATTCCACCGCTGCGGACGGTCAGACCTCCGTTGAGATTCATGTGCTGCAGGGCGAGCGTGAGATGGCATCCGGCAACACGACGCTGGGCCGTTTCGTTCTGGACGGCATTGCACCTGCGCCCAGAGGCGTGCCGCAGATCGAGGTTTCCTTCGATATCGACGCCAACGGCATCGTTAATGTGACTGCAACGGATAAGGGCACCGGCAAGGAGCAGCATATCACCATCACTTCCTCCACCAACATGAGCCAGGAGGACATTGATAAGGCTGTGAAGGAAGCAGAAAAGTTTGCTGATGAGGACAAAAAGCAGAAGGAAGCCGTTGAGGTGAAGAACCAGGCAGAATCCTTGGTGTTCCAGAGTGAAAAGGCGCTGGGCGAGCTGGGCGACAAGGTGGACGAAGCGGAAAAGGCCGAGGTGCAGACGGAGATCGACAACCTCAAGAGCAAGATTTCCGGCGGCAACACCGAGGAGATCAAGGCTGCTATGGAAACCATGCAGCAGAAATTCTACAAGCTCTCCGAAAAGCTCTATCAGCAGAACGGCGGCACTGCCGGCGCAGGCTTTGATCCCAACGGTGCGGGCGCAGACGCAAACGCGCAGGGACAGAACAGCGACGGCACGTACAACGTCAATTTTGACGAGGAGAATCCGCAGTAAATAAATGATCGCTTTGACGCACAGTGAGATACTGTGCGTCAAAGGCGGTTGTATGATAACAAAGTCTGAAAGTAAAGAAAGAACGATTGGGTATGGCTGAGACAAAACGTGATTATTATGAGGTGCTGGGGCTGCAAAAGGGCGCCGGCGAGGACGAAATCAAAAAAGCATACCGCAAGCTGGCAAAAAAGTATCACCCGGACGTCAACCCCGGTGACAAGGATGCTGAGGTAAAATTCAAGGAAGTCAACGAAGCCTATGCCGTGCTGTCCGATCCGGAAAAGAAGGCAAAGTATGACCAGTTCGGTCATGCGGCATTTGATCAGACCGGCGGCTTTAGCGGCGGCGGGGGATTCGGCGGCTTTAGCGGATTTGGCTTTGACGGCGCGGACATTGACCTGGGAGATATTTTTTCCAGCTTTTTCGGCGGCGGGTCTTCCTCCTCGGCGCGGCGCAACAGTCCGCGGCGCGGTTCAGATATCAATCTGCGTGTTGCCGTCAGTTTTGAAGAAGCGGCTTTTGGCTGCAAAAAGAATGTTTCTTTCACCCGCACCTGCAAGTGCTCCGCCTGCGGCGGCAGCGGCGCGGCAAACGGAAGCGCGCCGGAAACCTGCTCTGCCTGTCAGGGACGGGGGCAGGTGCGCGTCAGCCAGCGCTCTGCATTCGGCATGGTGCAGACCACGCGCGTGTGCGACGCGTGCCACGGAACCGGCAAGATCATCAAGAATCCCTGCGAGTCCTGCCGCGGCAGCGGCTTGTCCAAGGAACGGCGCGATGAGACCATCCCGATTCCCGCCGGTACTTACGACGGCTTGACGCTGTCGGTGCGCGGCAAGGGCAACGAGGGGACCAACGGCGGCGGACCGGGTGATGTGCTGATCACGGTGATGGTGCGTCCGCATGCGATCTTTGAGCGGAACAACTATGATTTGTACTGTGATATTCCGATCACCTTTGTGGAGGCAACGCTCGGCGGCGAAATCAGCGTGCCGACGCTGGAGGGACCCGTGCAGTATACCATCCCGGAGGGGACGCAGAGCGGCACGGCCTTTACGCTGAAGGGCAAGGGCATTCAGAACCTGAATGGAAAAGGGAAGGGCGATCTGCATTTCCGTGTCAACGTAGAGGTGCCGAAGGGGCTGAACAACAAGCAAAAGGATTTGCTGCGTCAGTTCGGCGAGAGCTGCGGCGAAAAGAACTATCAGAAGCGTCAGAGCTTTTTCAAACGATCTAAAAACTGACAAAAGAACAGCAGAGGGACTTGTGAAAAGAGTCCTTCTCTTTTTGCCGTAACGCAGAAAATGCATGTTTGCACATGGATGAAAAAACGTAACGTCGCAATAAGGCGCTTTGGCATGGGGCAAAACAGCGGATTGTGCGCGGAAAAGGCGGGAGAATGTAAAAGAAAACACGGTGTGCCGCGCATTGCGCGGCACACCGTGTTTTCTTTATGTATCATGATATATCTTTTGCCGAAAGGCGATCCGGCTTGCGCGGCGTCAAGCGATCGGGGTACCGGGGGTGCCGATGAGAAAGGTCGCGGTGCCGGTGCAGGTGATTTGCGTCGGTGCGGCGATGTGCACGCAGGTGCCGCGCCGAACGGGAAGAACACTGTCCCGATCGGACAAAACGGCTTGTCCGTCGATGCAGAACCACTGGTTTTCTGCGCTGTCAGTGCGCACGCTCTGATCGGAGAGGGTGCGCAGAGAAGCGGAAAAGTGCGGTGTGCAGCACAGCCCCGTATCGCTGGAGGCGAAAGTCAGGGCGCGCAGCGCCTCGGGTGCGTAATGCCGGTACGCGCGTACGGCGTCCCGGATATGCAGCGCGCGCCGCTTGCCGTCGGCGTCCGTGCGGTTGTAGTCATACAGGCGGTAGGTAATATCCGCACAGCTTTGCAGCTCCCACAGAACGATTCCGCCGCCGATGGCGTGAATTAAGCCCGGCGGGATATAAAAACAGTCGCCCTGCCGCACGTTGACCCGGTGCAGCAAGCGCTCCAAAGTTCCGTCTTTTGCCGCTGCCGCGAGCGCTTCGGGGGTTTGCGCTTCGGCGGTACCCAGATAGAGAAACGCGTCCGGCTGTGCATGAAGAATATACCAAAACTCGCTTTTTTGATCGGGATGCACCTGCAGTGACAGCGGCTGCGCGCTGTGAATCACCTTGGAGAAAAAGGGCAGGTGGGGGAGCGGATTGTCCGGCGGCAGCGCACCGGGCGCCTCGCCGCACATCCACACCTCGCCGACAGGCGGCTGTGCGCCGGGGCTGCAATAGCCCAGCTGCATCAGCGCCTCACCGCCCCAAACGGTTCGCCGCCAGAGCGGAAACAGCTCGCGCATCATAGCTTTTGCACATGCGCTTTGAAGGTGTTGCCGCGCACCTCAAAATTGGGGAACGCGTCAAAGCTGGCGCATGCCGGCGACAGCAACACGGCGTCGCCGCGCTGTGCAAGGGCTGCCGCACGGTCGACGGCGGCGTGAAAATCAGGCTCGGTAACGGTGGGAATATTTGCCTGCACAAAGGCGGGGCAGCGCGAGAGCGCTTCGGCGATTTTCGGCGCAGTGGCGCCGGTGAGGACGACTGCGCGCGCATGCGCGGCAAGCGGTTCACCCAGCGGATCAAAGGGAATGTGCTTGTCATAGCCGCCGAGAATCACAACCAGCTTTTGCTCCGGGGCAAAGGCGCTGACGGCGGCAATGGTGCGGGTGGGGGAGGAGTCGATGGAACTGTTGTAATATTTCACGCCGTCCTTTTCCCGCACCAGCTCACACCGATGCTCCACGCCGCTGAAGGTTTTTGCGACGGTGCGAACGGTTTGTGCCGATACCGCGTCCATCGTCATGGCGATTGCTGTCATATAGTTTTCCACATTATGATTGCCGGGGAGCAGAATATCGGCGGTGGAAAGAAGCGCTTCTTTCTCTCCGTTCGGATGACAGAGCGTGATCGTATCCCCGCACAGGGTGACAACCGGCGCGCTGACGGGCTGCGGGCTTTGCGTGCGGGAGAACCAGATGATGTTGTTTTTCCCGCTTTGCTCGCCGATGCGGCGGGTTATGTCGTTGTCATAATTGAGAATCAGGCGGTCGTCAGCCTGCTGGTTTTGAAAAATATTGCATTTTGCCGCGATATACTCCTCCATGTCGGTGTGCCAGTTTAAATGATTGGGAGAAAGATTGGTGATCGCGGCGCGGTGCGGCGCGCAGGGCATGGTGTGCAGCTGAAAGCTGGACAGCTCCAGCACCACGGCGTCCCGGCTGCTGATCTGCGCGATCTGCGGCAGCAGGGGCTTGCCGATGTTCCCGCCGACAAAAACCTGCGCCTGCGGTCTGGTCTTTCGGAATTCTTCCCGCAGCATCTGATAGCACAGCGTGGTGGTGGTGGTTTTTCCGTCGGA
>DBGFNI010000061.1:0-27490 GCA_048527645.1 Eubacteriales bacterium
ACAAAGGAAAACAACAAATTCTGTTTGTGCTGCACACGCTCTCAGTGGGCGGTGCGGAAAGGCAGCTTTCCTCTGTCGCCAATGAAATGGCCAGGCGGGGCGCACAGGTGCAGATTTTGCTGATTGACGCACCGACAGTGCTGTTTGATCTGCATCCCGCGGTGCGGGTGGTCTGCGTCAATCAAAAGGCAACGGCTGCAACAGCGGAAAACACTGCTCCCTGCACGCTTTTTCGGATGAAAAAAGCGCCGAGGTTATCAGCCGTTGAAAAAATCCGTCTGTCATGGGCACACCTTTTTGACAAAAAACGTGCGCAATATTTGGAACAGGAGGCATATCTGAAGCTTTCGTTTGCCTTGCCGCTGCGGGAATATCTTGCACAATATCCCGATGCGACGGTCATCTCCTGCATGACGATCCCCAATCTCAGCACGATGATGGCGCTGCAAACACTGCCGAACCGTGCGATCTTTTCCGACCGCACCGATCCGCAAACAGAATACCCGCCGTCCTCTCCGTATTGCCGCATGAAACGCAGATACTATCCCCGCGCGCAGGCGGCGGTGTTTCAGACGCCGCAGGCGAGAGATTATTACACCTTTTTGCCGGAGACAAAAAAATATCTGATCCCCAATTTTATCGACGGGGCAAAATATCCGCCGCGCTATACCGGGCAGCGCCGGCATGTGATTGTCAATTTCTGCCGCTTGCAGCCGGTCAAAAATCTGCCCCTGCTCTTTGACGCGTTTGCCCTGCTGCACGGGGACGCGCCGGATTATCGGTTGGAAATCTACGGCGAGGGGGCGATCCGGGCGTCCCTGGAACAGAAAATCCGCGAGATGGGCATGACGCAGTGGATCACGATCCATGATTTTGATTTGCAGATCCATGAAAAAATCCGGGACGTTGCGATGTTTGTTTCCTCTTCGGACCGGGAGGGCATCTCCAATTCGATGCTGGAGGCAATGGCGATCGGACTGCCGACGGTATGCACCGACTGCCCCGCCGGCGGGGCGCGCATGACCATCCGGGACGGAGAAAACGGTCTGTTGGTGCCGGTGGGCGACTGCCGGGCGCTGTATCTGGCGATGAAACGGCTGCTGGAAGAAGAGGGACTGTCGGAAAGGCTGTCTCAAAACAGTGTGCACATCCGGGAGGAGCTGACGCTGGATCGGATCTGCGGGTTGTGGGAGACAGCGATCGAAGACGCTTGACGCAAACAAGGGGACGCAAACAAGGAAGAGAAGGATATAATAATGGGAAAAACAGCCATCCGTGCGGAGCACATTACAAAGCAATATCGTCTGGGTGCGATCGGCGGCGGTACGCTGAAGGGCGATTTGCAGAGCTTTATGGCGCGTGTGCGCCATAAAGAGGACCCCAACTCCAAGATCGGCACAGAGACGGTATACGGCAAGAACCAAAAGTTTCTGGCGCTTGACGATGTCTCTTTTTCTGTGGAGCAGGGCGACATTTTGGGCATCATCGGGCACAACGGCGCAGGAAAATCTACCCTGCTCAAGCTGCTGTCCCGTGTGACGGCGCCCAGTGCGGGTACGATTTGTCTTAACGGAAGAATTGCCAGCATGCTGGAGGTGGGTACCGGTTTTCACCCGGAGCTGACCGGACGGGAGAATGTATACATGAACGGCGCCATTCTCGGCATGACCAAGGCGGAGATCACCCGCAAATTTGATGAGATTGTCGAATTTGCCGAGATGGGGAAATTTATTGATACGCCGGTCAAGCGTTATTCCAGCGGCATGTATGTAAAGTTGGCGTTTGCCGTTGCCGCGCATCTGGACAGTGAGATTCTGGTGATGGATGAGGTGCTCGCGGTGGGCGACATGAAGTTTCAGGACAAGTGCCTGGGCAAAATGAGCGACGTGTCCAGTCAGGAGGGGCGCACCGTCTTGTATGTCAGCCATAATATGAGTACGATCAAGCGGTTGTGCCGGCGCTGCATGGTGCTGGATCACGGCAAAAAAATATTTGACGGCGGCGTGAACGAGGCGGTTGATATTTATACGGAAAGCGGCGCGGTCGCCAAGGAGCGCTTCAAAGCTTTTGGAAATTATTCTCATAAAGATTATTATTTGCGGCAGATCAAAATGCTGTCCAATGAAATCACCAATACCGACAACTGTGTGTTCCGTCCGGGCGAAAAAATCTGCTGCACCCTCAAGTGCCTGGCGGAAGCGGATATGGAAAATGTCCGCCTGCGCGTGGAGATTGTCAATGGGAGCGACGTCATTGTCGGCATTGCGTTTTCCGAGCCGCTCAAGCCGTTTTGCAAAGGGCAGGAATGCGAGGTTCGGTTTGCTTTGGATACCGAGCATCTGGGCAACGGCTCCTATCAGGCAACCTTTGTGCTGTATTCTGCCAATCCCCTTGGGGTCTCTGAAACGATTGATATGATCCGGGGCGCAATGGCATTTGACATTTCCGCACCGTTTGACGCGGATCATATCGAGTGGCTGCCCTCCTACGGCGGCTATACCCGATATCCGGATTTACAGCTGCTTTGAAAAAGAGGAGTATCGCATGAGAAAACAATGCAGACGCCTGATCAATCGGCTCTTGGGACGGCAGGAGGCGGATCGGGAGATCACCATGGTCGAATGGCTGCGGCAGTGCGGCGCGCAGATCGGGGAGAATGTCGATCTGATCGAATTCAAGTGCAACTCGAAGGACGCGACCTGCCTGTCGATCGGGGACAACGTGACCTGTTCCCGCACAACGGTTCTGACGCACGATGCCAGCTTGAATAAGTTTTTGGGACATGACTGCAACAAGATCGGGCGCGTCGTGATCGGGAATAATGTGTTCATCGGCGTTGAAACGGTCATCTTGCCCAACGTGCATATCGGAAACAATGTGATCATCGGCGCGGGAAGCGTTGTGACACGGGATATCCCGGACGATTCTGTGGCGGCGGGCAATCCCGCGCGCGTTATCGGCAGCTGTTCAGATTATCTTGCCAAACACAAAAAGAGGATGGAGGACCCCTCCCTGGTGTATGTGGGCGTGGACCGGCTTGCTATGTCCGCGCAGGAGCGTGAGACCTTTAACCGTGAAATCGACGGGAAAATCGTATACATGGTGGAGCCGGAGGATGAAAACGGCGACAAATAAAAAGCAAGAGGAAAACGCTTCGGCGTTTTCCTCTTTTTTGTTTTTTCGGTTTGGGGCTTACCGCCTTTTCGGCGGGAGCGTGATCAGATCGCCGAAAATCCGATTGAATTTTTCGGGGAGGTACATCATTCTGCCGCCGCCGTGATAGAAGGTCATTTCGCCGAAATAGATTCGGTCGTTGACATAGTTGAAATCGATGCGGACATGCGGCATAGAGGCGGAAAGAATTTCTGCCAGGCGGAGCATCTCATCGAATTTTTCCGGCTTGCGATCCTCCTTGGGATTATTGGGATATTTGTCCTCCCGGACATCCAGGCGCTGCCAGTCAACCGTATAATAATTTGTTTTCACCCCGGTGGGAGAGTGGCGCTCTGTGTTGACCAAAAAATACTTTACCGCACCGTCGAAGCAAAAGAACTTATAATCCGGCGCGTCGGACAGCTTCCCGTCCTTGAGGTATGCCTCGCAGATAATACGCGGCGTCACCCCTTTATACGGCCATTCCCGGCTGAGATAAAACTGCTTGGTGGCAAGACCTTTTTCCAGCACCGCTCGCGCACTTTCCGTATCAAAGGTGTCCCGATCTTCACAGAACACGACGCTGCCGCTGTCATGGGTGCACTTGAGAACAAACTGTCGGGGCAGAACGGAAAAGTCGATTTCGTCAAAGGAGCGGTATACGCCCAATAGCGGGACAAGGTGTTCATCTCCGATTTTTTCGGCGACCCATTGCCTTGCGGCGAATTTGTCCACCAATTGGGTGTACAGCGGGTCATGATAATAATATTTGAGCCATTGCAGCTTTTCCTGATAGAGCACCGGGTTTTTCAGGTTCAGCTTGCGCCCGGTGAACACCCGATAGTGCCATTTTAAGTACAGCTTGTCCGGGCAGGGGATTTTGCCGTGCGCTGCTGCCTGAAAAAGACGCGCGTGGATGCGGCTGGGGGCGTGGTACAGCCGGATCAGCGGGCGTTTGAGCGCCGGGGGGAGTTTTTTGCCGAGGTTTCGCATCATATCATTTTCAGACTCCTGGAGGATAGATTATCGGGGAAAGCGTGCCGTTTGCCCGGCTGGGGCTTTCTTTCGGAGCGGTGGGACATTATTGTGCGCGGTCGGCGTCACAGAGGACATCCCGGACGGCGTCACGGATGATATCCAACCCCTGCTGCAGCTCCTCTCGCGTGGTGGTCAGAGCGGGCATCAGCTTCAGCACGGTGTCCTTTCTTCCTGCACGTTCGATGACGAGCCTGCGCGCAAAGCAAGCGTCTGCGACGCGCTTTGTCAGGCTCCCGGAACTGTCGATGCCGGCAAAATCAATTCCCCAGATCATGCCGATGCCCCTTGCCTGCAGCAGCGGATGCAGCGGCAGAATCTGCTCTTCCAGATATGCGCGGATGAATTGCTCGCTGCGGGCGACCTGCTGCTCCAGATGGTTTTGCTCGCGATATTCCAGCGCTGCTTTTGCCGCGACAAAAGCAAGCTGATTGCCGCGGAAGGTGCCGTTGTGCTCGCCCGGCTTCCAAATATCATACTGCTCTTTGACCAGGAGCAGCGACATGGGAAACCCATATCCGCTGACGGATTTGGAAACAGAAATCATATCGGGCAGAATGCCTGCACGCTGAAAGGAGAAAAATGTGCCGGTTCTGCCGCACCCGACCTGTATCTCATCGCAAACGGTGAGAATGTCATGTGCGCGACAGAGCTTTTCCAGCCTTTGCAGCCATTCGATCTGGGCGACGTTCACGCCGCCTTCTGCCTGAACGGTCTCAAAAATGACCGCGGCGGGCTTTTCCACGCCGGAGTGATCGTCTGTCAGGACATTTTCCATATATGCGATGGTGTCAAAGGACTTGTTAAAGCCGGAGGGGAAGGGCATGAAGGTGACATTGGACAGCGGCACACCTGCGCCTCGGCGGATATCGGTGCCGCTGGTGACGCTGAGACTGCCCAGTGTCATGCCGTGAAAGGAGCCGGTGAAGGCAAACACATTATTTCTTTGCTTGCATTTCCTCGCCAGCTTCAGCGCCGCTTCATTGGCATTGGTGCCGGTCGGACCGCAAAACTGAACCTTGTAGTCCGCGCCGAGCTTGCTCAGCACATGGGTGTGAAAGGCCTTGAGAAATTCCTCTTTCGCATCTGTATACAGATCCAGTGCGTGTATAATGCCGTCACTGTTCAGATACGCCAGGATTTTTTCCTTGAGAAAGTCATTGTTGTGTCCGTAATTCAATGCGCCCGCGCCGTTGAAAAAATCCAGATATTTTTCCCCGTTTTCGGTGTACATAAAAGAGCCTTTCGCTCTTTGAAATACGACCGGGAAAGAACGGCAGTAGGATCGGACGGCAGACTCATGCTGTTCACTTTGTGTCATAAAAAAGACGCTCCTTGCTGTCACCGGTAAATCGGTGGCAAAGTGATATCATCGCCGATGATTTTGTTGTATTGTTCTGGGACAAAAAACGTCGTCCCGCGGGAATCGAAGAAGGTCATCTCGGAAAAATACAGCTTTCCCTGAACTTCAAAAAAGTCCACGCGCACATGGGGAATATCTGCGGACAGCAGTGCCGCAAAGCGCTTCATTTTTTCAAAATTCTGCGGCGGGGAAATTTCTCTTTTGTCCGCGGCGTAGCCCTCCTGACAAAACGGCAGGGGCTTCCAGGACAGATCGAAAAAGTTTTCGTTGATTCTCTCCTGCACAAAGCGGTTGGTGCAGGTGTACAAAAATTTTACCTCGCCGTGAAAGCACATGAACTTATAGTCGATAAAGCCGGCTTCGCTGTCGCTCTGCAAATATTTTTCACAGATGATGCGCGGCGTGACATTTTTATAATACCACTCCCGGCTCAGATAAAACTGGTTGCGGTGCAGCGCTTCGGTTAGCTTTTTCCTGGCTGCCGCTTTGTCAAAGCGCGCTTGATCCGTGCAGATCACCACGCTGCCGCTGTCATGGGTGCACTTGAGAACAAACTGATCGGGCAGCTGATCAAAATCAATTTCATCAAAACTGTTATACACGCCGTAAATCGGCACCAGATATTCTTCGCCGATGCGCTCCTTGACGAACGAGCGGACGCCGTATTTGTCGACCAGCTGGGTATAAGCGGGATTGCGGTAATAATATTTGAGCCATTGCAGCTTTTCCTGATAGAGCACCGGGTTTTTCAGGTTCAGCTTGCGCCCGGTGAACACCCGATAGTGCCATTTTAAGTACAGCTTGTCCGGGCAGGGTATTTTGCCGTGCGCTGCTGCCTGAAAAAGACGCGCGTGGATGCGGCTGGGGGCGTGGTACAGCCGGATCAGCGGGCGCTTGAGTGCAGGCGAGATTCGTTTTCCGATTTTGTGTATCATACTTTGCCGGCTTTCTTACAGATTCTCCCGGTACCAGGCGATTGCCTGTGCCAGACCTTTGGGAAAGTCATAGTCGGGATCATATCCCAGCAGCCTGCGCGCCTTGGAGATGTCCGCGTTGGAGTGCTTAATGTCGCCCTTGCGGTCCGGGCCGTACAGCGGCTCAATGTCTTTGCCCAGCGCCTCGGTCAGCGCATGGTAAATATCAATCAGGTATTCTCTGCCGCCGTAGGCGATGTTGAATGCCTCTCCGGCTGCCTCATGCGGCGCGAGGCACGCCTTGAGGTTTGCCTCGATGACGTTTTCAATATAAGTGAAATCGCGGGATTGCATGCCGTCTCCGTTGATGGTGGGTGCCTGGTCCTGCATCAGCAATTTGATGAATTTCGGGATGACCGCCGCGTATGCGCCGTTGGGATCCTGCCGCCTGCCGAATACATTGAAATACCGCAGCCCGTAGGTATCCAGCCCATAATGGCGTGTATACTGCTTTGCCCACTCCTCGTCGCACTGCTTGGTCAGCGCATAGGGAGAGAGCAGATTGCCCTCCCGCCCCTCGCACTTGGGCAGGTTCGGCTCATCGCCGTAAACGGAGGAGGAGGAGGCGTATACAAACTTTTTCACGCCGCACTGCCGGGCCGCCTCAAGCATATTGAGCGTCCCGGAGATATTGTTGGCACAGTAAAACAGCGGCATCTCAATCGAGCGGGGCACGCTGCCCCACGCCGCCTGATGGAGCACATAGTCCACGCCGCGCGTTGCCGCAAGGCAGGCGTCAAAGTCCTTGATGTCTCCACGGATAAACGTATAATTCTCCTGACCGGCGAACAAATCCACGTTTTCCTGCTTTCCTGTGGATAAATCGTCCAGGCAACGTACACGGTAGCCCATACCGAGCAACGCTTCACACAGGTTGGAGCCGATAAAGCCGGCGCCTCCCGTTACCAAAAATAAACTGTTTGGATCAAATTTCAGATGTGCATAGCCCATGCTTGTTTTCGTCCTTTCCCGGCGCTTTTTGCTGATTCTTGCCGGCTGTGATGGATGCGGCGCTGTGCGCTTACAGTCTCCAGTAGAGGTATCCGGCGTTCTCGTATTCTTCGCGGTTGAGCAGACCCTTCAGATCCAGCAAGACACGCTGACCGATCCGGAACATCGCGTCCATCTGCGCCCGTGTGATGTCGGAAAACTCCGTGTGCGCAACGGCAAGAACGACGGCGTCAAAATTTTTCATTTCCGACGCGTCTGCAAAGGTGACGCCGTACAGGCGCTTTGCCTCGTCGACGTCCGCGACGGGGTCTGTGATGATCGGCTCAATTCCGTATTCGCGCAGCTCCTGAACAATGTCATATACCTTGCTGTTTCGCGTGTCGGGACAGTTTTCCTTGAAAGTAAAGCCCAAAATAGCGACCCGCGCGTTTTTCACCGGCTTTTCTGCCTTGATCAGATTTTTCACAATATTTTCCGCCACATATTTGCCCATGTTGTCATTGATGCGCCGGCCAGCCAGAATCACCTGGCTGAGATACCCGGTTTGCTCCGCTTTGTAGGTGAGGTAGTACGGGTCCACGCCGATGCAGTGCCCGCCGACCAAACCGGGATAAAACTTGAGGAAGTTCCATTTTGTTGCGGCGGCGTCCAAAACCGATTTGGTGTCGATTCCCAGCCGGTTGAAGATGATGGACAGCTCATTCATAAAAGCGATGTTGATATCGCGCTGGCTGTTTTCGATCACCTTTGCCGCTTCTGCAACCTTGATGGTTGCGGCACGGTGCACGCCCGCCCTGACGACGATGCCGTAGACCTTGGCAACGATGTCAAGCGTTTGTTCATCCATGCCCGACACGATCTTCACAATGGTTTCCAGTCGGTGCACCTTGTCGCCCGGATTGATGCGCTCGGGCGAATAGCCCACCTTGAAATCAACGCCGCATTTCAAGCCGGATTCCCGTTCGAGAATCGGCACGCAGATTTCCTCCGTGACGCCGGGATATACGGTGGACTCATACACGACGATGCTGCCGGGCGCCAGATTTCGTCCCAGAATGGTGCTGGCACTTTCCACGGGCGTCAGATCAGGCGTGTGATCCTGGTTGACGGGGGTGGGGACTGCCACAATGTGAAATTTTGCTTCCCGCAGCTTCTTTTCGTCAGCGGTGAATTCCACGCTGCAAGTGCGCACTGCCTCGTCCCCGACCTCGCGGGTGGGGTCGATGCCCTTTCGGTACAGCGCGATCTTTTCTGCGTTCAGGTCAAATCCAACGACCTTCAACGTTTTGGAAAAAGCGACCGCGATGGGCATGCCGACATACCCGAGCCCGACCAAAGACAGCTTTTCCTCCCCGTTTCGCAGTTTTTCGTACAATCCGGAAAAATTCGCTCCCATATGATGTTACCCCTGTTTCTGAATGAATGTATTTTACGCGGTAATTTTAAAATTTTCAAAATGCAATTTTCCATTTGTCAAACAATATTTTACCATGTGTTCTTAAATTTGTCAATATTTTATCGAATGTACACGAAAAAAGTTTTGCCGGTTCGGGGTGTTGCAACATGGAAAATATTGTGGTATAATAATCACAGAAACCTTGGCTCCGCCAAGGTTTTACGGCAATGCCGTCCCGTGCTCCGCCCGGCTGTGATATTGACGGTCTTGCAAAAATGCCCTTGCAAGCAAGCATTTTTGCTGCGTGGTAGAATCATCACAGAAGCCAAGGCTCCGCCAAGGTTTTACGGCAATGCCGTCCGTGCTTCGCCCGGCTGTGATATTGACGGCCTTGCAAAAATGCCCTTGCGAGCAAGCATTTTTGCTGCGTGGTAGAATCATCACAGAAATCTTGGCTCTGCCAAGGCTTTACGGCAATGCCGTCCCGCATGTGCAAAATGCGAAAACCGGCAGTTGTCCGAATGGAAACGGATGGATCGAGCCCTTCGGCGGGCTGCATTTTTACGGAAAAACAAATTCTGAACAGAAGATTCAAACAGAAGAAATTTATATTGAAATTTGGAGAAAAAATATGATGAAATTTACAGCGGCAGGGGCGAGTCGGCAGGATTCATTTCAGCGTGTGATTTCCGACCGCTTGTATTTCAACGGGAGTTGCACCGCGGGCAACGGCATGGAAAACGGAGAGCTGGTACGCTTTCAGGGGAAAACGGCTGATCAGCCGATTTTTGCGATGTTTTCGGGGACGGATCGGGAGCATCCTTCCGCACAGATGACGGAAACGTGCCTGGAGACCTTCGCCAACCATTTTGACACGGCGCGCGTGGATGACGACACGCTGAAAAGCGCCTATCAGAAAATGGCGCGCAGCGCATGGCTGCTGCCCGGTGCGCAGGAGAGCGAGAGCGCCGCGGTGATGACAATCGGCTTTTTGGAAAACGAGATGATCACCGTCGCCGCTGTGGGCGACGGTGCTCTGCTGCGCATCCGCGGCGGCAAGCACGACGTGCTGTACGGACCTGACACGGCGGTGGACGCGCTGTCGGCGCAGGCAGAGGGGCAGGCAGAACCGTTTTTGCTCTCGCAGGAGGCGGTTGCGGGCGACATTTATGTGATGTGCTCCGGTGCAGTGACAGAGGCGCTGGCGCCCGCGGCAGTGGTGCGCTGTGTGCGCGACTGCAAAAATGTGCAGCAGATGCTGGCGGCGATTTTAGACGCCGCACAGAGCACCGGCGTGCAGGGGGATCTTACGGCGGCGGTGTTCCGCGTAGAGGGAAAGCCTGCCGTGCCGGGCGTTGTGCCGGGACTGGATATGAAGAAAAAGCTGTGGATACTCGGCGGAATCGTCGCGGTTGCGGCGGCGCTGATTATCACGCTGGTGATTCTTTTCAGCACAAGAGGCAAGGCGACGGCGATCACTGTGGAAAACCGTGCCGCCATTGAGGTGATGCGGGTCGGGGAATCCGTCACGGTTCAGATCAGCCCCGACGATCTGGAATATACCTGTCTGGGACTGGGCGATCTGTTGTCCTATGATGCAAAAACCAAGACGCTGACCGCGCTCAAGGAGGGCTCTGCCACCATCACGTTCAAGGCGCCGGACGGCAGCATGACCTCAATTGATGTGCTGATCAGCAGCGCCGGAGAAAAGGAAACCGAAAAGACCACAACCAAACAAACGGAAAAAACGCGCGTCAGCCATACGGAAAAGACAAAACAGACCGATCTGACCCGTCAGACCGAGAAAACAACCGAGAAAACAACCGAAAAGACACCGGTGCAGACAACGCAGACGCACGAAATCAACGACGGATACTGATACAGAGAAACGGTTGAAACATGACGATGAGCGAAGAAAAACAGAACGGCAAAACGCTGCTGTGCGTAGACGGAAACAGTATTCTGAACCGCGCTTTTTACGGAATCCGTCCGCTGACGACGCGCACGGGCATTCCGACCAACGCGGTATACGGCTTTGTGAACATCCTGTCCCGGCAGTTGCAGACGCTGCACCCGGACTATTTGGTTTGCGCGTTTGACTTAAAAGAGCCGACCTTCCGGCACAAGGCGTATGACGCGTACAAGGCAGGACGGCATGAGACGCCGCCGGAGCTTTTGGCGCAGTTTGGGTATGCCAAGGACTGCGCGCGCGCCATGGGCTTTCATGTTTTGGAGCTTGTGGGATATGAGGCGGACGATATTTTGGGCACTTGTGCCGCGATGGCAAACCAGCGCGGGGTGCACGCCTATTTGCTGACCGGCGACAGGGATGCGCTGCAGCTGATCAGCGATGATACAACGGTTTTACTTGCGACCAACCGGGAAAACATTCCGTTTACACCGGAGAAATTTTATGAGGTATACGGGATTTCACCCGCGCAGTTTGTCGATGTCAAGGCGCTGATGGGGGATGCCTCCGATCATATCCCCGGGGTGCGGGGCATCGGCGAAAAAACGGCGCTGAAGCTGATCGCGCAGTACGGGGATTTGGAGCATCTGTATCAGGATCTGGAGCAGAAGGACATCGCCAAGGGCGTGAAGGAAAAGCTGAAAAGCGGGGAAGAGGACGCCGGCTTTTCCAAGTTTTTGGCGACCATTGTGCGGGATGCACCGCTCGGACAGACCCTGGAGCAGCTGCAAACGCCCGGACCGGATCGGGAAAATCTGCGCCGGCTTTTTGTTGAATTGGAGTTCTCCAAGTTTTTGCAGCAATTTGATCCGGACGGGAGCGGCGCGACGGAGCAGTCCGATGCGGCGCAGGCGCTTACGCTGCCGCAGCGCACCGTGCTGTTTTCCGATTTGCCCGCCGCAGGGATGCTGTCCTATGTCGGGGACGGTGCGGACGGGCTGCTATGTGACGGCGAGACGGTTTTTCGCGTAGAAAAGATCACGGCGGAACAGATCAACGCATTGCTGCCGCGCCTGGCGGTATATGACAGCAAGGCGCTGTATCATGTGCTGGCAGATCAGGGCGTGCAGCCGGAGGCGGTGCAAAACGCAGCCTTTGACGTCATGCTCGGCGCGTATTGCTTGCAGCCGGGCGAAAAATATGATTTGGAAAAGCTGTTTTTGCAGTATTTGCATGCCGATCTGACAAATCCCGCGCCGCCCCAACAGGCAGCGGGGCTGTATCGGCTGACCGAGGTAATCGCACAACGCTTGGAGCAGACGGAAACGCAGCGGCTGTATCAAACGGTGGAGCTACCGCTTTCCAAAGTGCTGTTTCAGATGGAGTGCTCCGGCTTTTGCATTGATCTGGCGGGGCTGAAACAGTTCGGCGATATGCTGGGAGAGCAATGCGAGGCGTATTCCGCGCGGATTTATCTTGCGGCGGGTAGAACCTTTAACATCAATTCGCCAAAGCAGCTGGGCGAGGTTCTGTTTGACGAGCTGCAGCTGCCCTGCCCGACGAAAAAAAGATCGACGGGAGCGGAGGTGCTGGAGAAGCTCCGGCCGTATCATCCCATCATCGGCGACATCCTCGAATACCGGCAGGTCATGAAGCTGAAAAGCACTTATGCAGACGGTCTTTTGAAGGTGGCGGATGAAACCGGCCGGGTACACACGACCTTTCAGCAGGCGGTGACGGCGACCGGCAGGCTTTCCTCTACCGAGCCCAATTTGCAGAACATTCCGATCCGCACGGAGCTGGGACGGGAGATGCGCCGCTTTTTCGTGACGCGCGGTCCCGAATATGTGCTGGTTGACGCGGATTATTCACAGATTGAGTTGCGTCTGCTTGCGGCAATTTCAGGTGATGAAAATATGATCGCCGCCTTTCGGCAGAAAACGGATATTCACACATTAACCGCGTCTGAGGTGTTCGGCGTTGCGCCGGAGCAGGTCACGCCGCAGCTGCGCAGCCGCGCAAAAGCGGTCAATTTCGGCATTGTATACGGCATCGGCGACTATTCTCTGGCGGTGGATATCGGCGTGAGCAAAAAAGAGGCGGGCGCCTATATCGCATCCTATCTTGCCACCTATCCGGGGGTTGCCGCTTATCTGAAGGAGGTTGTGGCGCAGGCGCGGAAGGACGGCTATGTCACAACGGTGTTCGGGCGGCGACGGTATATCCCCGAGCTTTCTTCGCAAAAGAAGATGGAGCAGGCGTTCGGAGAGCGTGTCGCGATGAACAGCCCGATTCAGGGGAGTGCGGCGGATATTATCAAGCTGGCGATGATTCATATCTCTGAAAAACTGAAGCAAAGCGGTCTGGACGCCCGGCTGATTTTGCAGGTGCATGACGAGCTTTTGGTGGAATGCCGACGGGATCAGGCACAGCAGGTGCGGGCGCTGCTAAAGGAGGAAATGGAGCACACCGTGTCGTTGCCGGTGGAACTGACCGTGGACGTGCAGTCCGGCGATAACTGGTTTGAGGGACACTGATAAAACGGACAACGTATTTCAATACAAAGGAGATAGTTTTCATGATCTATTTGGTTGAAGATGATGACAATATCCGCGAGCTTGTGGTCTATACCCTGTGTTCTACGGGGCTGCAGGCGCAGGGCTTTGCAGAACCGGCGTCGTTCCGCGCGGCGCTGGCGAAGGAACTGCCGGAGTTGATCCTTCTGGATATCATGCTGCCCGGAGAGGACGGGCTCTCCATTCTCAAGCGGCTCAAGTCAGACAGCCGCACTGCCGGCATTCCGGTCATTTTGCTGACGGCAAAGGATTCTGAAATGGATAAGGTTCGCGGCTTTGACTGCGGCGCGGACGATTACATTCCCAAGCCCTTTGGCATGATGGAGCTGGTTGCGCGCGTGAAGGCGCGCTTGCGCGGCAGGGACAAGAAGGGCACGGGGCAGACGGCGGAATATCGGTTGGACGGCTTGTATGTCTGTCCGGCAACGCACACGGTGAAGGTGAACGATCAGCCGGTTTCGCTGACGCTCAAGGAATTTGAACTGCTGTGCATGCTGCTGGAAAATCAGCGCATCGTGCTGACCCGCGATCAGATACTGAATCAGATCTGGGGCTATTCCTTTGACGGAGAGAGCCGCACGGTGGACGTGCACGTCCGCACGCTGCGCCAGAAGCTGGGCGATGCGGGTGAACTGGTGGAGACCGTGCGCGGCGTCGGATACCGTATCCGCGGGCATGAGAACTGAAACCGAAACATAAAATAAACCGGAGCCGGAGCGAAACGCCGCCCGGAATGAGCTGGTGCGGCGTGTGATTTTTTCCGTCGTCGGCGCCGCCTTATCATATTTTGCCGCCGCAGGCGGCGGAACGGAGTTTGCCATGCGGAAAAAAACGCCCGGAAAAATGCGGAATAAAATCTTTCTGTCTGCGGTGACAGTGGCACTGGCGGTTTTGCTGGTTTCGGTTGCGGTGATTGCCGGCGTGCTGATCGGCGACAACGTGCAGCAGGCGCGGCAGAGCCTGGAACGCGACGCCGAGCTGATGGCGCAGGTATACAATGAGGATCCGGCTTTGCTGGACGGATGCATTTCGACCGCTACGCCGCAGCGTGTCACGCTGATCGCACCGGACGGAACGGTTTTATATGACAGCCATGCCGATGCTGCGCAGATGGAAAACCACGCAGAGCGCAAGGAGGTGCGGCAGGCGCTGGAGAAGGGACACGGATATACCCAGCGGTATTCCGGCGTTTTGGGAGAAAAAACCTCTTATGCGGCGATTTTGCTGCGTGACGGAAATGTGCTGCGAATCAGCGAAAAGCATCTTTCCGGCTTTACCATGGCGATGCATTTGCTTTGGCCGCTGCTGCTGATCTTGCTGGGGGGCGGCGCGTTTGCCTTTCTTTTGTCCTTCCGCCTGTCCAAAACGATTACAACGCCGATCAACCGCATTGATCCGGAGCAGCCGGAAGAGGCGCAGGTATACGAGGAGCTCTCGCCGCTGATCGATCGGATCAGCGAGCAGAACCGACAGATTGCCGCGCAGATGGAGACGCTGAAGGCAGAGCATGAAAAGCAGGATTCCACCCGGCGTGAATTTACTGCCAATGTATCACACGAGCTGAAAACGCCTCTGACCTCCATTTCCGGCTATGCGGAGATCATCCGCAACGGACTGGTGCGCCAGGAGGATATTCCGCGCTTTGCACAGAAGATCTATGACGAGTCCCAGCGACTGATCGATCTGGTGTCGGATATTATCAATCTTTCCCAGCTGGACGGACAGCAGATTCCGCAGCAGCCGGAGGACATTGATTTGTACGAACTGTGCCGCGAGGTGCTCTCTCACCTGGAGTTGGCGGCGCAGGAGCATCATCTGACGCTTTCTTTGCAGGGGGAGCATCTGCATATTACGGCGCCGCGGAAAATCGCGGAGGAAATGATCTTTAATATTTGCGATAACGCCGTGAAATACAACAAGCCTGACGGCAAGGTCGAGCTGCTGTTGCGGCAGTGTGTGGACGGCGTGGAGCTGACGGTGCGCGATACGGGAATCGGCATTGCGAAGGAGGATTTGGAGCACATTTTTGAGCGTTTTTACCGTGCGGATAAAAGCCATTCCAAGGAAATCGGCGGAACGGGACTCGGCTTGTCCATTGTGAAGCACGGCGCGCTGCTCCTGAACGCGAAGGTGCTGGTGGACAGCAAGGTCGGGGAGGGCACCTCGGTCAGCGTGCTGTTCTGATCAGACAGCCGGCGCGCCGTGCCGGCAGAATTTTCGTGCGCGGTTGACGAATCGGCAGAAATATGTTAGAATGAAAACACAGTTTTCAAAAGATCAGCGGACCTTAAGAGGGGGAAAGGACGAACCTATGAATAATCAGCCTCAGAAGCGGCCGTCGAAGGCAGACGCCATGCAAAAAAAGCGTCTTGCAACCGCAAGAAAAAAGAAGCAGCAGAGACAACTGATGCTGTATGCCACAATTGTAATTGTGATTATTTTGATTTTGGTAGTTGTCTGCGTTGCCTTGATTGTGAACAATGTGAAAAAGAACGGCGAGGAGGGAGAAAAGCTCCCCGCTGTGTCCCAGACCACGGAGACGCTGTCGGGGCAGTCTTCCTCCAAGGCGCCGGCGTCTTCTGCGGTGCAAACAACGGAGCAGACCAAAGAGACGGAGGCGACAACCGATACAACGGAGAGCAGCGCGTCGACAACCGGGGAGGATCCCGCACCGGTCGGCCCGGCGCAATCCCCGGTGTTCCGCTACGGTGCAGACGGGAAAATTTCCAGTTCTCCGTCGTCATACGATTTGTCGTTAAGCGTCGAGGGCGTCTCGGTTTTGACCTCTGATTACCGCCTTTCCTATCAGAACTATGTACAGCAGTGGTATGGAAAGCTCAAGGACCGTGCGAGCATGGACTTCACTGAGCAGGACGGGAGCACCTGGTTCCACCTGGTCTTCAACGGAACGGACCGCGAGACCCGTCTGGCGCTGCGCGTCAACGGCTCCCGGATCAGCTACGGCGCGGAATCCGGCATGCCCGGCACGCCTGACGCCGTCAACTTCTCTCTTAACGGGGTGACGCTCGGCAGCACCACAGAACAGGTCGTTGCAAAATTCGGCACGCCGACGGGTCAGAGCGATTCGAGACTGACCTATTCATTTGAAAACGGTTCTGTGATATATTTCCGCATGTCCGGCGGAAAGGTGTCTCAGATTTATCTGACATGGGTTCCGTTCACGGAGTCCAACTGACGCGGAGTTTGATGTCACGGTATGAAGTATTTTGACGAAGCGTATTACAGGCTGTGCCAGCACGCATCGTTTGACAGCGCGCTGGAGGCGGACGAGCAGGCGTGCGGCGCAGACGAGACATACTTTCGGCGTCTGTGGGCGCAAAAACAAACCGAATATCTGAGCATGCTTTCACTTCCCGCAGACAGCGAGGAGGGCAAGGCGTTGTTCCGCGCACAGGTGGAGGCGTATGCCGCACAGTTGCAGGAGGAGCTGCCCGAACGGATTTTGAAGGATGTTGCGGATGTGCGCGTTCTCGCGATGAACCGCGCGGCGCCCGCCGTGAAAAAACAGATTGAAAAATACTGTGAGAGCAACCGCCGTGCCGCGCAGCGCATCGAGCGCGCATACGAAAAGTATTATCAGAAGGCATGCGCCGACTTTGCTTTGGATATGGTCAGCCAGATCGGCTTTCACGACTGTCTGATCAGTGAAATTGTGACGCAGCTGGGAGATCTGTTTTTTGCCTTTCCCGCAGCACAGACACATTCTTACATTACCGCTATGCGCTGTGTGAAATGCCAAAAAATCAAAGAGGATGGCTTGGTTGCCGGCGCAGTCTGGCTGTATGAGGAGATCTATAAAGCGGGCGATCAGTATGAGCTGCAGGTGCTGGTGCAGCTGCCGGACGGCAGGATCTCGGATTTTATCATTCGTGCACAGCGCTTTGAGTTTCGCGGCGCGATCACCTGATGTCGAAAATCGCGCGAACTGCTGCGCGTGCCGTGTGCCGCGCCCGGACGGCGATCTCATAAGAATTGTCGCAAACAGAGAACAACCCGGATATCTTTCCTTGGAAAGGGAGATATCCGGGTTGCTTTATTCTTTTTCTTCTTCTTGCTTGGATTGCTTTGGATTGTTATCGTCACCGTAATATTTGTTGTGATAGTAGCCGCGGTAATAATGCTTATAATAGTGCTTGTAATAGATGTTGCGACCGACCTGCACATTGTTGAACACGCCGCCCAGCAGCGTGCACTGACTTTTTTCCAGCTGTGCGCGCACGCTTCTGACCAGACGCGCGCTGGTTTTGCCTGCGTGCAGAATCAGAATGGCGCCGTCGCAATACTCTGCCACAACAGCCGCATCGATCACCAGCCCCAGCGGCGGGGTATCCACCAGAATGTAGTCAAAGGAATTGCGCGAGCTTTCCAGCAGCGCTTTGAAGCGCGGCGTGCCCAAAAGCTCTACGGGATTGGGCGGATATTTGCCTGATGGAATGATGAACAGCTTTTCCTCGTCCGCGACAGCTAAAATGTCGCTCAGCTCTGCCTGGTCGCTCAGATATTCGCTCAAGCCCATCAGGGGTTCCTCGTTGGAGAGATATTTCCGCTGAATCACGCTTTTTCGCATATCCGCGTCGATGACCAGCACGCGCTTCCCGGTTTCCACCAGGCTTTTCGCCAGCTCAAGGGTTACCGTGGTCTTTCCTTCGTTTTCATCGCAGCTGGTGAGCACAATAATCTTATAAGCGCTTCCGCAAAACAGAAGATTTGTGCGCAGCGTTTTATATGCTTCGTTGATTCGGTAGTCTTTTTCAATCAGACTGGCAATACTGATTTTTTTCATAATACTGATCCCATCTTGTCCGTGCGGAGCGGTTATCTGCTATGGCGACGGCGCTTTTTATCGGTATGTTTTGCTTCCGGAATCATCCCCAAAATACTCATGTCGAGATATTTTTCCGCGTCTTCCGGTGTTTTGATCCGATCATTGAGGACATCTATCACAATAAAGATCGCACTGGAAAAAATGAATGCAAGCAACGCCGCCAAACCGACATTTTGTTTGTAGTTGGGCGCGTACGGTGCGCCGGAGAGCTTTGCGTAACTGGTGATTGTCACGCTCTGCACCTTGGAAAGCTCCGGCAGCATTTGCTGTGCAACCTCGCACAGCGTGTTGGCGATATTCATGGCGTCCTGCGGATTGGGATAATTGACGGTGATGTTCAGCACGCGGGAATCCTCCAGCACGGAAATCTGCAATGCCGCGCGTACCGTGTCTGTCGAAACGGAAAGCTCTAACTGGTCGATGACCTTCTGCAAAACCACGTCGGTTTTCAGCAGCTCCTTGCAGTCGTTTGCCAGCATCGTGGCTGCGGTGATCTCCGAAGTGTTGATGATTTCGTCCGCCGCGGAATTCTTGAGATAGATCTGAGCGCCGGAGCTGTACATCGGTATGACTCTTTCTTTGGTATAAAGATAGGAACCGACCGCAGCAACAGCGACGATCAAAACGATATAGCCGATTTTGCTCAGCAGAACCGAAAAAATCTCGAGAAGGCTTACCTCCAGATTCCCGGCATCTCTTTTGTTTTCATCCATGAGAGTCCTCCTCGCAGAATAACTGATTCGCGTTCGAACAGAAGATCTGTTCGGCATAGGATTTTCCGCAGCGCCGCACAACCGCCGTGTAGGCGTCGCGCAGATCCGGCGTGCGAATCACCGGGTCATGCGTGTCGGAGGCAACGAAATCGACCAGTTCACGGTCGAGGCAATACCGAACGATTTTTTTGGGAAGGGGGCCGCATTTGCCGCACAGTGCGTCGGCATTGCATTGAATCAGAACGCCGGCATTGTGCAGATCCTGTAACCGCTTGGGTTCGGCGGACAGACAGGCATAGCGCTCTGCATGCGCCAGCACCGGCTGATACCCGTATGATTGCAGCTCCTGTAAAATATGCTCCACGGTAAAGTAAAGTACCGCGGGAAAAAACTCGACCAAAACGGCGCGGCTTGCGCCGAGCGTATGGCAGGCGCCCTGCCGCAGCAGTCCCGACAGCGCGGAATCGGCAAACAGCTCCTGACCGAACAGCAGCCGCATACCGGGGCAGTGCTCCTCGGCGAATGCTTTTGCCTCTGCGCAGCGCGCGTCATACAGCGGCGGGTCAACGGAAAAACGGCTTGGATGATAATGAGGGGTCGCGCACATCAGACGCGTGCCGCTTTGATAGGCAGCGCACAGCATTTTTTGCATTTGCTCCGCATCGACGGCGCCGTCGTCCAGACCCCACAGCACGTGGCAGTGGATATCTGCGAAGGCGATCGGCGGGATGTGCTTCTTTCCGATCAGCAAACCAAATTCTCCATCTTCTTGATTATCAACACAAAAATAAACAGTAGAACTATTCTAACATAATATGAAGTAGAAATCAAGTGTTTTACGATTTTTGCCTGATATTTCGCCTTTGATGCGTGCTGCCGCTATTTGATGCGGAGTCTGTCGATGATCAGGACGGGGATCAGCCACACAATCTGATACAGAACGACCCACAGAGAGGGCTGCTCAAACGAGAAGTGCAGAATGATTCCCAGTGCCATCAGACAAATGCTGAGGATCGAGGCAATTAACTTGAGCGTGGTGTTGAGGCTGAGCACGCTGGAGATCTTATCGCACATGGACAGGGTGCGCAGCAGATTCTTCGCATTGGATTTGGAGACGATACCGGTGCTGATTTTGTCCTCGGTTTCTGTTTGCTCGGTTTCCTCCCGATGACACTTGATGATTTTCACCGGGAATTTTCCGATGTTGATTTTTGCGCCGAGCAAGGCGTCGTTGATGTTCGGATCGTATGTTTTGATCGCGACGCACATACCCTGGCGGTACAGCTGGCGCAAAATCGTTTCAAAGCCGTTGTCCACATTGTATTCCACATACATTTTCGCGGTCAGCTGATTCTGATAGGCGAGATACATCACAGACATTTCGTGAGAAAATTCCATTTGCTGTTCGCGCTCCGACTGCTCCAGCACATAGCCGTAGCGCGCAAGGAAATCTGCCTTGCCGATGATCACGGTTTCGCCGTCCACCAGTGCTTCGATGCCGGTGTCGTCGATCAGGCGGATCTGTACATTGTCGCTGTAGCCGACTTCCTTTGCGGCAGCGACGAAAATGTCACCCAGCGGTCCGCCCAGCACATTCATCACGCTGGCGGTGTAGCTCAGGACATGGTCGATGCGGTTGTTGCCGTAAACCTTGACGTTTTTCACCGTCACCTTGCTTGCCGGGAAAACGTCACGGTCGTCGAAGGAAATGATCGATGCGTTGGCATATTCGCCCAAAGAGCTCTCGCCGATGATCGCGCTTTCCCTGCGGTATGCCTCGCGGGAGGCGACATACAGCGGATGCGCCAGAGAAATGTAGGAGATGACGGGCAGGCAGAGGAACAGCGCGATGAACGCGGTGTTCATGGCGAGATAAACATCTTTGGTCAAAATGAGCTGCACCGCGAAAAATGCAACACACACCAGCAGCGCAATCGGATAGATCACACCCAGAATCCGATAGCATCTGGGATACGTATCCATGCGTTCGTAGAAGCCCTCGACAAAGGAAGCACGGCGGATTTTGAACATCAGCGGATCGCTGGGAATATAATCCGCAAAGGCCTCCATCTCCAGGGAAGCGTCTTTTGCAGGCAATGCGTCGATGACATATTTCTGCTTTTTCGAAGAAACGATCTTAAAGCTCATGATCTCCCGGCGGAAGCGCATGTAGCGGTAGAAGTGATGCAGCAGCGCACAAAGCGCAACCGGCAGGTTGAACAGGTGCAGCGTGTGCGGGACAGGCGCCAGAATGCACAGCGTTACGGTGTAAATCAGGCTGGCGAGAAACATCAGCCCCGTAATGCTTTCCGGCATCGGCTTGCGGTGCAGCATGGATTTAAAGCTGAACCAGGTGCTGTTCCAGACCAGCGCGACGCTGCATACGACAATCTGAAAGTCAATCAGCGCGTAAACTGTCTGATAGGAATCGGGGTTCATGAATGCGGGCAGGGAAAGCCCGAGCAGCTGATAGTTTTCTATGACAAACAGCGCAATGACGCAGAGAATGCCCAAGAACAGCCGGGGCAGCATTTTCATATATTTGGCTTTGTAATTTGCAAAAATAGATTTATTTTGCGCGGCAGAGACATATTCCGGGCGCGTTTGCAGCAGAAACTCCCCGCGGGCTCTGCCCTCCTGCATTTCATGCAGATGGCGCTGATTGCGCTGTTCCAGCTCGCTTTTCAGCTCGCCGATCTGCTCATCGCTGATGGCCTCCTTGAGGCTGTCGTCCATGCCGAACGCGGCCATCAGATCCAGATCCGTGTGATCGAATTTTCCGTCCGGCGTGTCGGTCTGCTGTGCGGTCAGGGGTTCCTCATCCGCCTCCAGATCCGCCCAGTTTTCGGGGACGGACTCGATGTCAACCTCTCCGTTCTCATTGAGCGTGTATGCCGGATGGGATGCCGCGGCGCTGAAGGCTTGCTCCTGCGCGGGGGCGTCCGCCTGTGCATCGTCTTTCTGATCAATATTTTCATACATGCTGAGAAAACGGCGCAGCTGTGCTTCTTCTTCAGACTCTTGTGCCTGTGCCTGCTGCTCCTGCTCCTGTGCCTGCGCCAGATTTTCCATCTGCTCCGCCGGGGAGGGCTCTTTCAGCTCCATGGCGGGAATCGCCTGCGACACGGGGGTCTGCGTGGGCATGATGGCGGGTGCGTCCTTTGCCTCTTCCACAAAAGGAGTGGAGAAATCTTCTCCGATGCCAACCTCTCCGCTCTGCTCCGTCACCTGAAATTCCTCATACAGCGGAATCTGCTCGTTGATGGCGCCCACGGTTTGCTCGTCGGCGAATACCGTCTGCGCCTGTACATGCTGGGGCTCCTCATTCTGCGCGGTTTCTTCTGCGGCTGCGGCAACAGTCTGTTCCGTGTCGGGGGTATCGTCGTGTGCCGCGTCCTGGTGCGCATTGGAGAGAACGGACTGCCCGTCGCTGTTTGCTGCCGTATCTTCCGAGAGAATTTCATCCAGCGCCGCCTCAATATCGACCTTTGCCAGCGCATCTGCGGGAGCGGCGGCAGCGGCCTCTTCGTCGCCGTTGTACAGATATTTCCGAATCAGATCCTCGACCTGAGGCTCATCTTTCTCGGGTGATGCGTCCGGTTGCTCGGGAAAGTCGACGCTTTGAAAGACCTGCTCCGGCGCTTGTCCGTCGGGCTTGCTGTCCGCAGCGCCTGTGTCCGCATTGTCTGCCGGCTTTTTCGTTTGCTCCTCTGCCAGATCCAGATCATGACGGAGTTTTTGCAGCAGTTCGGATGCGGAGATCCCGCTGTTCTGGTTCTCATGATCAGCCATGTTTGCTCTCCTTTTTCTCATAGATGCTTGATTTGGGGAACACCGCGCTGCCGGCGCGCCTCATTCATAATGACGGCGGCGGCGGTGGATACATTCAAAGAATTCACCTGTCCGTACATCGGGATGGAAACCACAAAATCACAGGTTTTCCGTACCAGGGGAGAAACACCCTCCCCCTCGCTGCCGAATACCAGCGCGCAGCCGGAGCGGAAATCCGTCTCATAATACGCCGTGCCGTCCGCTTCGGCGGCATAAACCCAAACGCCGCGCTCCTGGAGCTTTTTCAGAACGGCGGTCAGGTTGGGAACCTTGGCAATCGCCATATGCTCCACGGCGCCTGCCGAGGCCTTGACCACAGCGGGAGAAATGCCCGCGCTGTGCCGCTTGGGCAGAATCAGCCCGTGTGCGCCCGCGCCCTCCGCACAGCGGATCAGCGCGCCGAGATTGTGCGGGTCATTGAGGTTGTCCGCGACGATGAGAAAGGGCGGCTCGCCGCGCTCCTGCGCGATTTGCAGCAGATCCTCCACGGTGACATATTCCTTTTGCGCCGCCATCGCGACGATTCCCTGGTGGTTGATACCGGGGCACAGCCCGTCCAGCTTTGTCCGCTGTACCTCGATCACGGGGATTTTGCGGTCCAGTGCCTGTGCCACCAAAACGGTCACGGAGCCTTCCCGCTCGCCCTTCTGCACAAATATTTTATCAATGGTTCTGCCGCAGCGCAGCAACTCGCGCACGGCGTTGCGTCCGCCGACGGCGCCGTTTTCCGCGCTGTCATCCCGATCCGGCTGCGCAGCACGCCCGTATGCGGGCGGCGTGCGGTCTGCCTGACGGTTGTCTGCTTTGCCGCCGTTGCCCCAACGGCGGTATGTTGTGCGATTGTTACCCATAATTTACCGTTTCCATATTTTGATACAAACAAATATACATAATATAGTATAGCACATTTTTTCTGTTTTGTATAGTCTTTTACGAAATTTTCCCGGAATTTCCTTGTTTTTTGTCGATTTTTGTCGAAGCCGAGGCAAAAAACGCAAAATGCACGGGGCGCACGGCGGAGAGATTTACGGCGAACTGCATGCAAAAGACGGAAAACCGCGCGGATGCGCTGCCGGATTTGGGGGGCAGAATGTTTTTCCGGGAAACGATTGACAAACCGCCCGGAATTCCTGTATAATGAATGGCGAAATCTAATTGATTGTATAGACGGAGAAATTGCTTATGAAGATCGGTGTATGTGTCATTTTTGACAAAATGGATACCTTGGGAGAAAAATTCGACGCCATTGTACGCGAGGGCTTTAACAACTGTCAGCTGGTTTGCTGGCAGCCGTCGCTCTGGACGGACGAAAACGCCGCGCGCGTCAAGGCGCTGACGGAGGAAAAGGGCGTGGAGATTTCCGCTTTCTGGTGCGGCTGGGAGGGACCGGCTGAATGGAATTTTTACGGCGGTCATACCACCCTGGGGCTGCTGCCGGTGGCGTATCGTGAGATGCGGGTGAAGAACCTGTGTGACGGCTCGGATTTTGCAAAAAAAATCGGCGTGACCGATGTGGTTACGCACATGGGCTTCATCCCCGAGAATCCGTACGATCTGCAATTTGAGCCGTTTTGCGACGCGATCCGCCGTGTGGCGCTGCACTGCCGCGACAACGGTCAGTATCTGCTGTTTGAAACCGGTCAGGAGACGCCGGTGGTGATGCTGCGCTGCTTTGAGCAGGTAAATACGGATAATCTGGGCATCAACCTGGACACGGCAAACCTGATTCTGTACGGCAAGGGCAATCCCGTGGACGCGCTGGAGGTTTTCGGCAAGTATGTGCGCAATTTGCACGCCAAGGACGGCCTTTTCCCCACCAACGGGCACGATCTGGGCGAAGAGGTGCGCCTGGGAGACGGCAAGGCGGATTTTGAGCGGCTGTTTAAAAAGCTGCACGCGCTGGGGTACGATTCCTATGTGACCATTGAGCGCGAAATTGACGGAGATAAGCAGACGGAGGATATCCGCTATGCGAAAAAATATCTGGAAAATATCATTGCAAAGGTTTATCATTGAGGGGGAAAACAGCGATGTTGAAGGTTGGATTGGTCGGCGTCGGCGGCATCAGCGGCGCGCATATTCCCGCGTGGGAGGCGATGGAGGATACGGAGCTGGTCGCGCTTTGCGACATCCGTCCGGAGCGGATGGAGAGCTTTTCCGCAAAGCACTGCTACACGGATTTTGATGAGATGCTGGAAAAGGAGAAGCTGGATATCGTCGATATTTGCCTTCCTACCTATCTGCATGTAGAATATTCGATCAAGGCAATGGAAAAGGGCATTCATGTCCTGTGCGAAAAGCCTGTTTCGCTCCGGCGCGCGGACGTGAAGCGGGTCTATGAAACGGCAAAAAAGGCGAACGTGCGGTTTATGATTGCGCAGGTGCTGCGCTTCTGGCCGGAATATGAACTGGTAAAGGATTTGTATGACAGCAAGAAATACGGCGCGCTGGTTGCGGGTACGATGACCCGGCTGGGTTCTTTCCCCGACTGGTCGTGGAACAACTGGATGGCAGACGAAACGCTCAGCGGGCTGATTCCCTATGATCTGCACATTCACGATCTGGATTTTATGGTATATGCTTTCGGCGCGCCCAAGCAGCATAGTGTGCGCCGCTGCCGCCGTGCGGACTCGGATTTTCTGAGCATTACATATGATTATGACGGCTTTTTCATCGACACCCAGGCATCGTGGTATAACAACGCATATCCGTTTTCCGCGCAGTTCCGTTTTCAGTTTGAAAACGCTGTGGTGGCGTATGAGGACGGTGTGCTGAAGATTTATGAAAAGGGCGGCAAGGTGGTCGGCGTCTCCGACGGCGCGTCGGAGGACTCCGGCACGATCAACCTGCCCAAAACGGACGCGTATGCCAACGAGATCCGTTATTTTACCGACTGCGTCCTTGCACACAGGGCGTGCGACAAGGTCAAGGCGGAGGAGCTGGAGGCTGTTCTGGATATCATCGAGAACATCTGACGGCGAGACTGCCCCGAAGAAAAAACGAAAGCGGACATCCGAAAGGCGCTGCCGATCACGTCCAGACAGCAAAACACACTGTTTGGGCGGGATCGGCATAGGCCCCTGGCGGATGCCCGCTTTTTTTATTTTTGTTCCTGTGCCGCGCGGCCTGCTTTGCGTCGTTGCTTCGGCAGGGAGAGGCACAGCGCGATGTAGAACAGCAGATAAATCACGGCGGTCAGCAGAATTTGCAGCGTCAGAGACAAAACGGGTATGGCGGAGGGATGGGGGAGCAGACCGAACAGCAGCGAGGCGGCGTCGGTCGCACCGACAACGGCAACGAGGGGCGCGAGAAACCACCGGTATGCTTCAAAACGGACGGGGGTCAGCGTGGAGAGCTTTGCGATGCTCAGCGCCAAATTCAGAATTTCCGAGCCGAAAACGATCCACACATACGCGTCCACGCCCCAGACCGGCACCATCCAGAATACCGCGAGCACGCAGATTGTGGCATCCAGCAGGTTGATAAACATGACGGTCACCTGTGCGCCCAGTCCCTTCAGAATGGAGTCTGTAACGGTGTCCAGATACATCATCGGGATCAGCGCTGCGAAAATACGGATATACCGGCAGGCCTCTGCTGAGCCGTAAAGCCCGGTTCCCAGCGGATGCGCCAAAAGCATCAGAATGCCGGCGCAGCCGATGGAAAAGAGCAGCGTCAGCCCCAGCACCTTTGAACACAGGCGGCGGATCGCCTCCTGCTTGCCCCCCGCCTGATATTCCGAAAGCTCGGGGATGATCAGACCGGCGAAGGTGCCCAAAAAGGCGGTCGGGAAAAAGATGACGGGAAAGACCATGCCGTTGATCGTGCCGTAGGCGGCAAGGGCGGCGCTGCTGCTTGCGCCGAATTTTTGCAGACCTTTGGGGATCAGAATATGCTCCAGCGTGACAAGCCCCGTCCGCGCCCAGGAGGTGACCGCGACAGGGAGCGCGATGGCGCTGACGCTTTTGAGCGGCGCGCGGACTTCGCCTTCATTTCCCGTCAGATGACGGCGGCAGTCACGCAGGCAGAACAGCGCATACAGCATAAGAGAAGCTCCCTCGGCGATGCAGCTGCCGCCGACCATGGCAAGGCACGCGTATCCCAGGCCGCGGTGCGACAGGCGGGAAAGCAAAAAGACCGTGAGCAAAATTTTTGTACACTGCTCCGCGGCGGACACGACAGCGTTTTTCTCTACGCGCCTCACAGCGGTGAAATACCCGCTGAAAACTGCGCCCAGCGCAATCGGCGCAAGCGTGACGCTCAAAAGCCGCAGAGAGGGGACGGCGCGCGCGTCCCCAAGCCATCTCCTCCCGATCGGATCGGACAGGATAAACAGGGACACGCTTGCCAGCAGTCCGAAAAAGAGCGCGTATATCACGGCGGCGCGGAGAATGCGCTTTGCGCCGCCGGGATGCGCTTTGCCCAGCTGCTGTGCGATGAGGCGGGTGACGGACAGATTGATTCCGGCGGAAGCAAAGGTCACGGCGAAGGCGTATACGGAAGTGATCAGAGAATACAGCCCCATGCCGTCGGCGCCGATCACGCCGGTGAGATAGGAGGAGAACGCAACGCCGACGCCGCGCATGACCAGGGAGGTGATCGTGAGGACGGTTAGATTTTTCAAAAAAACCGTCCGGCGCGGATGACGGCGGATCAGTGAGCGCACCTGCACCAAGCGGGACGCGGAAATTCTTTTGACCGGATTTTCTGTTTTTTCCAAGTATTTTTGCTTCCTTTGGGATA
>DBGFNI010000062.1:0-6189 GCA_048527645.1 Eubacteriales bacterium
GTTGTGCTGGAGGCAATCCCCCCGGATTCCACGGCGGTGGGTATCCCTGCGCGCGTGGTCAGGGTCAAAAACAAAAAGGTCGTAGCAGAAGCGAACAAATCGCTTGACCATATTCACATTCCCGATCCTGTGGCACAGCAGCTGTGCCAGATGGAGATTCAGATTGAGCAACTGCACAAGGCGCTTGACGCGGCGGGCATCCCCGTCGCAGAGCAGCGCGGCAGCGCGGAGAAGGAGGCAGAGCAATGAGGTTTTATAACACGCTGACCAGACAAAAGGATGAGTTTGTTCCGCTGGAAGCGGGCAAGGTGAAAATGTATGCCTGCGGTCCCACCGTATACAATTATTTTCACATCGGCAACGCCCGCTGCTTCGTCGTGTTTGATATGCTGCGCCGCTATCTGGAATTTCGCGGCTATGAGGTGACATTCGTTCAGAATTTCACGGATGTGGATGACAAAATGATCAAGCGCGCCAACGAAGAGGGCGTGACGGTCAAGGATGTGGCGGAAAAGTATATCGGTGAGTATTTCACCGACGCCAAAGGGCTGGGCATCCAGCCTGCGACGGTGCATCCGCGCGCAACGGAAAACATTGATCAGATCATCTCTATCATTGAAACCCTGATGGAAAAAGGCTACGCCTACGAATCGCAGGGAGATGTGTATTTTACGACAAAGAAGTTTGACGGATACGGCAAGCTCTCCCATATGCCCATCGAGGATCTGGAAGCGGGTGCGCGCATTGACGTGACCGAGCAGAAGCGCGACGCGCTGGATTTTGCGCTGTGGAAGGCGATGAAACCCGGTGAGCCCGCGTGGGACAGCCCGTGGGGAAAGGGACGGCCGGGCTGGCACATTGAGTGCTCCGCGATGTCCTCCAAATATCTCGGGCAGAGCATTGACATCCACTGCGGCGGGCAGGATCTGTGCTTCCCGCATCATGAGAACGAGATTGCCCAGTCAGAGGCGGCGAGCGGCAAGCCCTTTGTGCGCTACTGGCTACACAACGGCTATATCAATGTTGACAACCAGAAAATGTCCAAATCGCTCAATAACTTCTTCACGGTGCGCGATGTTGCCGCGGTGTACGGTTACCAGGCGATCCGATTCTTCATTCTGTCCAGCCATTACCGTTCTCCCATCAATTATTCCGCTGATGTATTGCAGCAGGCGACGAACGCGCTTAACCGCATTCACACCTGCCAGGAGAATCTTGCCTTTTATCTGAAAAACGCCGGAGCAAACGCCGCGCCCCAGGAGGAAAACTGTAAAACCCGCCTGGATGAGCGCCGCAAAAAGTTTGTTGAGGCGATGGATGACGACTTCAACACGGCAGACGGCATTGCCTGCATCTTCGACATGGTGCGCGACATCAACCAGATGATCGCGGAGCAGGTCAGCGCTGACACCGCCGCTTATGCCCAGCAGCGGCTCAATGAGCTGGTGGAGCTGATGGGCTTCTCCGGGGAGAGCACGGCTGACGACGCGTTTGAAAAAGAAATTATGGAAGCAATCGAGCGGCGCGCTGCGGCGAAAAAGGCAAAGGACTATGCCACGGCAGACGCGATCCGCGCGGAGCTGTCGGAAAAAGGCGTTGTGCTGGAGGATACCGCTCAGGGCACCAAATATACGATCAAGCGATAACAGCGCAAGCGCTGCCGCACCGCTGAAAGCGGCGGGCGCGTATCGCCAACGGGAAAGCTTTGTTCCCGCTTTATATCCCAAAAAAGAGCCCCCTGTCTGTCAGAGTTTTTCTGACGGACAGGGTGCTTTGCTGTGTCCTGAAAAAGACCGTGTCAGGACGGGGAGGACTTGACATAGCGGATGTATTCGTAAGTGCTTTCGGCGCTGCGCGCTTGCATCGTGCGATAAA
The DNA here is from genome assembly GCA_048527645.1 of Eubacteriales bacterium. GTDB lineage: Bacteria > Bacillota > Clostridia > Oscillospirales > CAG-272 > HGM12669. Next base: position 1,876 of record DBGFNI010000062.1, read on the forward strand.
CCTCGTCCCGCAGGGCACGGCTCCTGTCACGCTGCGGCAGGGAGGGGTCAGGAAAAAAGGGACCGTCTAAAAACACGGTGGTTTTCGGCTTTTTTCCAAAGCGGCGCTTCTGATAGGTGGTTGTCATGGCAAACACCGGCTTGTCTTCTTTGACGGGAAAGGAAAAAGATGCGTCGGGATAATCGCGGATCTTGGTGCAGTACGGCCAGACGTGCGCCTCGGGATAAATCACGATGCCCGCGTGCTGTGAAAGGCGCTGTGTGATTGCCCGGCGCAGCGCGCCGTAACCGTGCAAATCGGACGGGAGCGGCAGCGCCCCCAGATACGGCAGAATTTTGCCGATCACGGGGATGCCGAGATTGGCGGGACTGACCAGAACATAAATCCGCCGGGGAAACGCCGCAAAGGCAGGCAGAAAAATGTCTCCGAAGGGCTGGGTGTGGTTGGCATAGAGAAAAAAACCGCCGCGTTTCGCTTCTTTTAGGATTTTCCGGTTTTTGTAGGTGACGTGCAGGGCAAAACGGTTGTAGCATGCACCGATGAGCAGTGCCGCCCCATAGCTGAGCTTGGCGGCGATGCGTGCGCCGGGGCTTTTGCGAACCCATGTGTAGTCTGCTTTGAGCTGATAGTCCTGATGCGCCGAGGTGACAAAATCCTGCGTTTCGCTCTCATAGCGCTCAACCCGAATCGGCCCGCCCGTCTTCGGGCGCTTCATACCTTTTTCCATCCTGCGATATCGTTCGGAGAAAACGTGTAATCCAACGGCTTGCAGTATGCCTCCTCATATGCCTGCTTTTTCTGCTGATAATCCTGCTCGCACATGAGGATGCTGTTTTCCCGCGGTGTTTTTTGCGGGTCGGGGTACAGCGTGGGCAGGATATGCAGAATGTATTTCACACGCCAAAACGCGTCGTTGTCCTCCTGCTCGGTGTTTTGCTGTTCGACAAAGCAGGAGATCACCGGCACGCCGAGCTTGGCCGCATAATAGTATGCGCCGCGCATCAGGGGACGCGGCTTGCGGTAGTTGAACCACATCTCCTGCTCGGGATAGATGAGCACATATTCTTCCTGATCGATAAGATCGCGCAAAATCCGATAAAAATCCCTGCTCAGATAATGCCGATCGGAACAAATGGGAATCACATCTGCATAATTCATCAGAAAGCCGATTGTGCCGGGCATGGCGAGATTGCTCACGTTGCTGACGATATTGACCCGCTTTTTCCCCTGCTGCCGAACCATATGGCGGATAACGGTGTTGTCAAAGGGACTGAAATGGTTGCTGGTGATGATGGCGCCGCCGCGGATTGTGCGCAGATGCTCTGTGCCGCGGATTTCCGTGTCGCGGTTGACAGCCGCGCTCGCCGCGTTGGCAATCCGGCGTGCCGCAAAGCTTTTCATGTGAAAGCTGAGTGTGGCGCGCTTTTGCAGATACCCGTCGATGATCGCCCGGGTTTGCGCACTGTCCAACTGCGGGTCATCTGTTTCCACCTTGCAGTTGAGCGTGCCGGCCTGCGTCGCCCGGCAAATGTTTTCGATGACTTCTTCCCGCTTGTTTCCGATGATCATAAACGGATTTTTTCTCCTTTTTCAAAGATTTTGCGAAAGGTACCTTCGCTCTGCGCGATCTGTGCGCCGCGCTCACAAAGCAGCTCCAGACATTTTGCGTCGGACGCCTTCTGCTCGTCGGAATAGTTGTTTTTGCCGTCTGCAATCTGACGGTAGAAGGCGCTTTTTTTCGCATATTCCCAAAAATATTCCTCATACTGGATGTTGTCATAGCACCATGGCTTGGCAAAGAGATTGTAGTGGATCAGTTTGGGATGTGCGGCAGCCGGGTGGTTGTCGTTGGGCATGGTGTCCCATTCTGCCGGCAGATAATGGATTTTGGTGTGGCACATCGCGTTGAGATAGTCCTGATCCGGCGCGATGCAGTCAAAATGATAGGTGTTGAGCAGCGTCAAAAAGTGGGTGTCAAGATGCGCTTGGCGCAGCTTTTTCATGTTCATCAGCAAAACGCCGGAATTGATGTAGGTATTGCCGGGAACGCCCACCGCCTGCTCCATATACTGCACCAACGGCGGCACGTCCGCCACGGACAGATCGGCGCAGGCACCGATGTAGTTGTCGCCGATGTTTGTATCAAACAGCTCGGCAAGGTCGCCGGGGATGACCACATCGCTGTCGATATAGATTCCCTTGTCGTATTGGGGAAACATCTCCGGAATAAACAGTCGGAAATAAATGGTCAGCGTGAAATAGTCACAGCGCAGCCGGTTGGACATGCAGTCTGTGATGCTTTCCAGCCCCTTTTGCATGGGGAGGAACTCCACGGCAAAATGCTCCGTTGCCAGTGCGCGGATCAAGTCCTGATTTTCTGCGCTGACATCCTCGTGCAGAATGATCGCGCGGAAGCGGCGCGCCGGGTCGGCATGGTCAATGGCGGAGGCCAAAGCGACGCTCAGATAAGGGACATAGCTGTTGTCAATGGTGAAAAAAACAGGGATTTCTGTCTGCATGGTGTATCATTCCTTTTCATTGCGAACTTGGTTTTCGTATTGCGCCTTGTGCCGGAAAAATTCTTGCAGCATGCCATCATATTCGTGCAGCCCGAGCACATCGTGCATGCGCTCCGTCTGCCAGGGCTTGACGGTGAGCGCGTGAAAATACGGGAAAAAGCGAAAGGTGGTTGTGAAATGCTGGAACACGGTGTCCCGGTGCAGCTTTTTTTGCTCGTTATATTTGCGGGGAAAGAACTTCTTTTTTTCGGCGAGTGCGTTCAGCGCCGCCTGATCCGGCAAAAACATCTCTTTTTGCGCGCAGCGGCTGCGGCAGGCGCCGAAAAGGTTTTCCTCCCGGATCCGTGCCATGTTGAGCAGCAGAACGCCGGAATTGAGATAGTCCAGCGAAAAGAGCTTTCTGCGGTAAAACCATCTGCCCCAATAGTCCAGCACACCGCCGACGGCGCATGCGCCCATATCGGTAAAATAAAAGTCAGAAAAGTCCTGTCTGCACAAAACATCGCAGTCCAGATACAGAATTCTGTCCGGGATCTGCGGGAGCAAATCTGCATACAGGCGCAGCATACAGTAGGGCGTGAAGCGCGTTTGCATGTTTGCCGCGGGCGGCGCCGCGGCGAACAGCGCGCTTGCATCAATGCGGGATACCCGGCTTTGCGGGTTTTTGTGCCGAACGATGCTGTCGAGATATTCGGTGAGGTCTGCGGGCACGGGATGAAAGTGCTTTTGCGGGGTTTTGAGCGACATGGTGAGCACGAAAATGTGAAGGGGTGCGTCCACGGCGTTGCACAGCGAAAGCACCGAGAGCATCAGCCCGTCTGCAATTCCCGCATCGCCGCAGTATAAGATATTTCTGGGTTCCATGATGATACCTGCCGTTGCGTTATGATTTGCAGGGGAGCGCTTTTCAGTATTTGGTTCGGACATCCTTGTCTCCTGCAAAATACAGCGCGAGAGAATCCGGCCCCAGATGCGCGCCGGTGAACGGCTCATGCGGCAGAATCAGAATTTTTTTCGGGGGATTTTCCGCAGAGATCAGCTGTGCGAGATACTTGGCGTCCTCCTCACAGTCGGTGTGCGTGATGCCCACAATCTGCCGCTCCGGATGGATGGCGAGCGTGTTATATTTTTCTGCCAGCGCCTCGATCACCTTTTTTCTGCCGCGTACTTTGGCAAAATTGATGATTTTTCCTTCCTCGTTGCCCAACAGCAACGGCTTGATGTTTAACACTGCGCCCGCCATTGCCGCCACGCCGGAAATTCTGCCGCTGCGGTGCAGGTGCTTCAGATCGTTGACGGTGAAGACCTGGTACATCCGCATGCGGTGCTCTAATAGAAAATCCGCCGTTTGATCAAGATCCAGTCCCTTTTTTCGGCAGCCTGCCGCCCACAGCACCAACAGGCCGATGCCAAGCGACGCGCAGAGCGAGTCAACGGTGCGGATTTTTCGTGTGGGGAACTGCGTGCGCAACTGTGACGCCGCCATTTCGGAGGAAGCATATGAACCGCTGACCCCGCCGGACAGCCCGATGAACAGCACATCTGAGCCCTGCTCCAATATGGGGCGAAAGCACTCCATGTAGCGCTGCGGATTGGTCTGCGAGGTGGTGACGCTCATGCCCGCGCGGATGCTGTCATAGTAGTCCTTACAGCCAAAGGTGTCAACGCTTGTGCAAAAATGCTCTGTTCCGTTGATAAAATAGGACAGGGGGATGGTGGTGATCCCGTGCTGCTGCAGCATTGCGTCCGGTAAATTGGCGCAGGAGTCTGTAACGATGGAAAAAGACATGTGATC
>DBGFNI010000063.1:0-6765 GCA_048527645.1 Eubacteriales bacterium
TGCTTCATGGGGGAGAGAACTCTTTTTATTTTGATTGCCTGCCGTGGCACTCAGCGCAGCAGCCGGCTTATTTGAGAATGTTCTCAATTTGTTCCAGCTCGTCTGCCGTAAAGGCAGGCGCGCGGGTGATCTGAACATTGTCGGCGATTTGCTGCGGCTTGGAGGCGCCGATCAGAACGCTTGTGATGTCTCCGTCGCGCAGAATCCAGCTCAGTGCCATCTGCGCCAGCGTTTGTCCCCGCTGCGCGGCGACCTGATTGAGCGCCTGTGCCTTTTGAATATAGGAGGCGTTGATGGAGCCCTCCTGTAAAAAGCGCCCGTCCGTCCGAATTCTCGAATCGTCGGGGATTCCGCCGAGATAACGGTCTGTAAGCAACCCCTGCGCCAGCGGCGAGAAAGTGATCAGACCGATTCCGTGCTTGGCGGCGTAGTCTTTCAGGCCGTCGGTTTCGATCCACCGGTCAAACATGGAATAGCGCACCTGATTGATGATAAACGGCGTTCCAAGCGCGCGAAACAGCTCTGCCGCCTGCATGGTCTGCTCGAGATTGTAGTTGGAAATGCCCACATACAGCGCTTTGCCCGCGCGCACGATGCCGTCCAGCGCCCGCACGGTTTCTTCCAGCGGCGTTTCCGGGTCGGGGCGGTGATGATAGAAAATGTCGACATAGTCCACGCCCATGCGGCGCAGGCTCTGGTCCAGACTTGCCACTAGATATTTTTTGCTGCCGTGATCGCCGTACGGCCCCTCCCACATGTAATAGCCCGCTTTGGTGGAGATGATCAGCTCGTCGCGGTAAGAGCTCAAATCCCGCTGCAAAATTCTGCCGAAGTTTTCTTCCGCTGCTCCCGCGTCCGGACCGTAATTGTTTGCAAGGTCAAAATGCGTGATGCCCAGATCAAACGCCGTGCGGCATATTGCGCGCATGTTGTCAAAGGAGGCGTTGGAACCGAAGTTGTGCCATAGCCCCAGAGAAACAGCGGGCAGCTTCAGACCGCTTGCGCCGCAGCGGTTGTAGGTCATTTCCTCATATCTGTTTCGGTTGGCAATATAATTCATTTTTCATCGCTCCTTTCGGCAGTATGGTGTTTTGGCAGGCATCACAGCTCTGCCAGAATGTCAGATGCGTTGGTGTCAGGCTTGACCTTCGGCATGATTTTGCTGATGTTGCCCGCCTCGTCAATCAGAAAGGTGGTTCGGACAACCCCCATGCTGACCTTTCCGTAGGATTTTTTCTCCTGCCATACGCCGTATGCCTCAATTGCTTTGCGTTCCGGATCGGAAAGCAGAACAAAGGGCAGACCGTGCTTTGCGGCAAACGCCGCGTGCGACTTTACGCTGTCCTTGCTGACGCCGATCACCTGAACATTCTTACTCCGAAATGCTTCGTACACCGAAGCGAACGCGCACGCCTGCCGGGTGCAGCCGGGGGTGTTGTCCCTCGGATAAAAATACAGGACGACTTTTTTGCCGAGAAAATCGGACAGAGATACTTCTTTTCCATCCTGATCAAGCAGTGTGAAATCAGGTGCTTTTTCGCCGACGATCATAACCGTGTTCCTTTCCGTATCATGTGTTTTTGTACAAATAGCATCAGAATGCCCGACGCTTTTTCCTTGGCGGCGTGGATCTGCAGCCATTGTGGCAGCGACATCCCGAGGCACACCGGGGAACCTCAAATATCATAGCATTTTTGCGCTGTTTTGTCAATATACGTCGGCTGATGTGCTGTCGGTGCAGAGCCTGATCTGACAAGGACGGCTGTCCGGCGCGCATAGGCGGATACGAAAAAAATCGTGTTCTTTGCACCCATCGCACTTGCCGTAATACCGTGCGGCAGACGGAACGGCGCCGAGGGCCACGCAGTAAAAAAATATTGACAAAAAACGAAAAAAATGTTATCATAATTACACAAAATAAAGAATTCTTTTTTTAAAATGTTTATAAAAAAGATTGTCCGTTGCCGACAAGGGGGAGGAGTGTTCACCGTTGCTGCTGATATTTTGGGAGGTGTAATGATTCCTTAGATGTTACCGAATATGTGTGACAAGCGTCAAAAGCGGCTTCTTAAACTTGTGCTTCGGAATGATCGTATGCTACCTACTGAGCGGAAAAGAGAACCATTGTAAAGGAAAGGTGATGCGTAGAAACTTAATCTCTGTGACGCGGCAAGTCGAACGACCAAACGGATAGCAAAAGAAAACACCGTGGATACATTTGAAAGGAGAAAAAATGAAAAAAGAACGGAAGCAAAGGAACCTGACAAAAACAGCGGGAAAAACATGCAGACGGTTGCTGAGCGGATTGCTTGCCGCCGTGATGGCATTGTATGCGCTCCCTGCGGGCGCCGTGACCTTTTCCGATGCGGGGGCGTCGCCGCAAACGGAATTCATCCTTCCTGCAGAACAAACGGTTGCAGAGAACAGCGTCGCGGTAGATGAGACAGCGCTGCAGGAGCAGCCGCCGGCGCAGGTGCTGTATGAAATGCCGGAGCTGCGCGGCAGCCATTCCAAGCAGTTCCGCATGAGCGACGGCAGTTTTACGATGGTGTCGTACGCAAATGACGTGCATTATCAGGAGCGTGGCACATGGAAGGAAATTGACAACACGCTGACCGCCTGTGCCGACGGCATCCAAAACACCGCGGGGGATGTTCGCTTTATCTTTTCCGACCAAACGGATCGGCTGCCGGGGGTGACGGCACAGCGCGGCACATACCGCGTTGCATTTTGCGGCACGGAGGAGCCGGATGCCGAGCTGAATCCGCCTGTTGACGAGATGCAGACCGAAGAATCTGCCGAGGTTTCCGAAGAAATCACAAGCGCCGCAGAAGAACAGACGGATGATGTGGCGGATCAAGCGTCTGCCGCAACGCAGGACGAAGCGGAGCCGACGATGCAGGAAACGGATATGCAAGCAGCGGAACAAAACGCCACCGCCGTGCAAAGTGAAACGCAGGCGACGGAAGCAATGCTGCCGCAGACACAGGAAACACCAATACAACAGGAAGTGCCGGCATCCGAACAGGCCGTGCAGTTCACGCTGGATATCTGCAATCCTGTGCAGACAACTGCCGTTGCGGCAGAAGAGCAAACAGCGGACGCCTCCGTTGCACGCGCGGCACAGGTGACAGGAAATGTGTCCGCGCTGCGGTATACCGCTCCGGGAACGCAGGATAGCTATGTATACGCCCTGCAGGGCAGCGATCTGAAAGAAAGCATTCTTGTGAAAAGTCCCAGGACGCAGTATGCCTATCGGTTCACGCTGACCTTGGAGGGCTTGACTGCCGCATGCCGCGAGGACGGCGGCATCTCCCTGTCGGACGGAGAAACGGAAATTTTCAGGATTCCCGCGCCGTATCTGTATGACGCTGCCGGTGTGTACAGCACGCAGGCGTCTTATACGCTGACACAGCAGGGGGCGGGCAACTATTTGCTGGTGCTGACCGCGGACGCGGCGTGGATGAACGCCACGGAGCGCGTCTATCCTGTTTGCATCGACCCCTCCTTGCACACTGTCAAAAGCGACGGCGCGGATCAGCGCATTGTAACGCAGACGATTTCCGATGACGATATGGTCAACACCCATCCCGGTGACGACTTTTTCTATGTGGGTTATACAGTATCCGACGGCCATCTGTACTCTCACATCAAGATCAACACACTGCCGGAGCTGCCGTTTAATTCTGTGTTCAGTGAGGCAAGAATCAATCTGCCTTTCCTCACCTATTCCAATCAGAATCTTTCCTCATTCCGCATCTATGCGCAGGAAGCGTTGGAAGATTGGGGATCGCAGTTTGCACAAGTTCCTGTCTCAAATGGCAATCCTATCCTGGATTATAAGACGGTATCGGCGGATAATGCCGGTCAGTATATTTCTTTTCAGGTGACGGAGGCGGCGCGGAAGTGGTACGATTCTTCCGCTGCCAACACGGGCATTGTGCTGTACGGCGATCGGATGAGTGCATCTGCGTATGCACAGGCGGACTTTTTGGGGTATATCAACAGCGGCGCCGCACAATACTGTCCCTTTTTCTCGGTCACTTTCCGAAACACACAGGGACTGGAGGATTATTATACTTATCAGACGCTGGACGCGGGACGCGCGGGCAATATTTATGTCTCCGACTATACCGGGCGGATGACCCTGGTGCATACAGATGTCAGCGACGAGGGCTTCACGCTGTCGCATGTGTATAACAGCAGTTACAGCGACTGGTATTTCACTTCCAATACCGTGTTCCACACGGTGGATTACAGTAAAATGATTCTCGGCGGCGGCTGGCGGATCAACGCTCAGCAGAGCGTGGTGCCGTTCGCGTATACCAACGAGCTGGGAGAAAGCAAGGAATATCTGATCTATTCCGACGGAGACGGCACAGAGCACTATTTTTGGAACACCACCGGCCAGGAATACAAGGACGAGGACGGGCTGGGGCTGACGATCACACGCAGTGGCAGCAACTATACCATGAAGGACGATGAGAACAATCAAAAGCTGTTTGTCAACGGCTATTTGACCAAAATCACCGATTCCAACGGCAATGTGACCGCGTTTGTGTATAACAGCAAGAGCTTCAGCACGACCGCCACCACTTGGTATCCCTCTGCCTCAGGCAACAAGCTGACAAGCATTGTGCAGAAAAATGACGGTAAGACCCAATATACCGTCGCCACCTTGCAGTACAGCGGTGACCGCCTGATTTCCGTAACCGATCGGAACGGGCTGACGACCTCTTTTTCCATGGATACGTACGATTCTAAGTATTATATGACAAGAATCACGGAGCCGGACAACTGGCTGATGTATTATCGGTATGGCGGCGGCAACTACAAGATGAGCGTGGCGTATGACGCGGAAAGTAAGATCGGTCAGGAGATGACTTACCGCACAGACCGGGGCGACATGATCATCGCCGTGAAGTATTCTGCGACCACCTATAACGGAACAAAGACCGTGCAGCGCCGCCTTTGCTTCAACATGGAGACGCCCGGTCTGAGCCGCGTGCGCGACTGCGGTAATAATTGCATAGAAAAAGACGGAGACGATTTCATCTACACCTATACCTTTGATAATTACGGCAGAACAATCTCCGGCGCGGGCGTGCTGACGGCGGGGGACACCATCGGTGTTACCGGCGGCAATTATTCGGCCAATGTTTCCACCAACCGAACGAACAACCGGGTGCTCGGCGAGGCAAGCGCCGGAAATATTGCACAGAATTTGCTGCGCAACGGTGACTTTGAGGTTTCGCAGTACTGGGAAAATGCCACAACCGTCACAGGTGACTTTTCCAACGGCTATCGCACGAATGATAAAAAATCAGGCGCGAAATCCATGTTTATGAACGAGGTAAACATGGGACAAAGCAACACAATATCGCAGCAGGTGACGATCGCGACAAAAGGAAAATATACCTTTTCCGCATATGTCAAGGCGCCGGATCTGACGCTGAATGAAAACGCCACGGACACATGCGGCGTATACCTGGATTTGGGTGACACAGCATCATATATCGAACGGCAGGACGTTCTGCGGTGGGAGACCGATTCTTCCTTCAATGACGGATGGGTGCGCATCGCCACTGTGATCAATATTCCCACAGACGGTCTTACGCTAGATGCGGAAGTGGTCATGAAGGACTGTGTCGGCAGCATCTATGTGGATGAGGCGCAGCTGAGCAAGGGCGAGGGAGAAAGCTCGTTCAACTACATACAGAACAGCGGCTTTGACCGCGTGCCGGCAGGGGATTCGACCACAGGCAATGTCTCATACCCCGGCGCAAACGCGACACAGCAGCACAATGACAGTTGGGGCGGCGTGATCCGGCTGGGCGGCAGTCCCACCTCCGAAACACTGTATTCCAAGACCGTGCCGCTGGCGCTGACAGCGGCGCAGACGAAAAACACGACCTTCATTTTTTCCGGCTGGGCAAAGGCGAATTCCGTCCCGATCAACCAGGATTCCATCACTTTCCAGATCAGCGCGGAGATTCGGTACAGTGACGGAAGCAACCAGTATGCCACGGGAAAATTCAATCCCGATATCCATGATAAATGGCAGTTTATCTGTGTGCCGGTGGTTCCGCGCAAGAATTTGGCAATCACCTCCCTGGTTGTCCATTGCTCGTATAAGCAGAACTGTAACGCGGCGCTGTTTGATGAGCTTTCTCTGACGATGGAGCCGTGTGCGACCTATCGCTATAACAGCGACGGCAAGGTGGTGGCGGTGAATTCCTCCAACCGTGATGAAATGCAGATGACCTACTCGGGTGCCGATCTGATTTCCTCCACCGGCAGCGGAAGCGGCGATTTCACCTATACCTATGACAGCGCACATAATATCACGCGGGCGACCAATGAGGGGCTGGGTCAGAGCATGACCTATGATGCGGCGGGAAATATGACCTCCACGACCCTGAAGGGAACAGCGAGCAGCGATACCGCGTATATGAAAACAACGGCGACCTATACCGCGCAGGGCGACCGCGTTGCCAGCGTGACGGATAATCTGAACAATCAGACGACCTATACCTACGCGCAGACAACGACGGGAAAAACCGTCTATACACATTCCCAGGTTTCCAATACCGACGAGGATAATGCGAACACGGTCACGCTGACCAATGTCACCGACGGCGCCGGCCGTGCCAAACAGACCTATATCAGCGGCGTCGCATCCGTGGATTACACCTATACAAAAGGGAATCTGACCGGCGTGACCCGCGGCGGGTATATCAGCGATAACAGTGAAAAACAAAACCA